>JAEXGP010000249.1 GCA_023450775.1 Actinomycetes bacterium
CGGTCGGTCAAGGCCGAGCTCGAGTCGAGCGTGCAGGAGCAGCAGCGTCTGCTCGACGGTGCGAACACCGAGCTCAAGGCCGCGATCGCCGCCGAGCAGCAGCGCAAGGAGGCGGCTGCTGCCGCCAAGGCCGCCGCCGAGGCGCAGGCCCGCGAGCGTGCCGCCGCTGCGGCCGCCCAGACCACCACGACCGCCGCGGCGGCGCGTGCCGGTGCGACGTCGACCAGCTCCGCCCCCAAGGCGACCAAGCCGGCCGCCAAGCCGGCGGCCCCCGCCCCGCAGCCGTCGCTGCCGGTCGCGCCCGTGGGCAGCGGCGCCGGTGCCGCGATCGCGGCGGCCCAGTCGGTCATGGGCACGCCGTACAAGTGGGCGGGCGCCAGCCCGTCGACCGGCTTCGACTGCTCCGGCCTGACCATGTGGGCGTGGGCCCGGGCGGGCAAGAGCCTGCCGCACTCGTCCGCAGCGCAGTACTCCGCCACCCAGCGCATCTCGCTCGACCAGCTGCAGCCCGGCGACCTGGTGTTCTTCAACAACCCCATCTCGCACGTCGGCCTCTACATCGGCGGCGGGATGATGATCCACGCGCCGCACACCGGCGACGTCGTGAAGATCTCGCCGATCACGCGCATGGGCAAGCTCGTGCGCGCCGGCCGCGTCGCCTGACGCCCTCGGGCGTCGACCGGGCCGACCGCCCTCCCGCTCCCGGTGCGCTGATCGTCGCAGGACGACGATGAGCGCACGCGGAACCGGCCCCGCGCCGGCGGGCGGCGTGATCAGGTGCCGGCGAGCCGGGTGATCAGCGGTGCGAGGTCGTCGAGCGACGACGCCGACAGGCCGATCGTCGAGATGCCGTAGCGGTCGCGCCGCGCCTCCAGGTCCTCCGCCATCTCGTCCAGCGTTCCGCACAGCGCGTGGGGCGAGCCGGCCGCCTGCTCGGCGGTCATGCCGAACCCGCCGGCGAGCGCGTCGAAGGTCCCTTGGCGGTCGTCGGTGACGATGGCCAGGTGGATCCGGGTGCCGAGCTCGATGTCGGCGAAGCGATCGCCGGCGGCGTCGCGGATCCAGCCGATCTTGCGCTCGGTGGCCTCGGGCGTCGCCGAGGGACCGGCCCGGTGGTCGATCACGCCGGCGGCCAGCGCCGGGTTGAGGTTGACGACGTCCGCACGCCGGCCGGCCACCTCGAGCACCTTCCGGCCGCCGCCGCCGATCACGATCGGGGGGTGGGGTCGCTGCGCGGGGAGCGGGCTGCCGGTCAGGCCGGTGACGTCGTAGAAGCGACCGTGGTGCTCGACGGGCTCGCCGGACCAGAGGGCCGTGATGACCTGGAGCGCCTCCTCGAGACGCTCGATGCGCACGGACGCGGGGTCGAGGGGGATGCCGGTGGACTCGTAGTCGGTCGTCATCCACCCGGCGCCCAGGCCGAACTCCAGGCGGCCGCCGCTCAGGCGGTCGATCGTCGCGGCCTCCTTGGCCAGGACGGCGGGGTGCCGGTAGTCGTTGGCGAACACCAGGGTGCCGACACGGAGCTCGGTGGTGGCATCCGCGGCGGCCATGAGCGCCGCGATCGGGGCGAGCTGGTCGTCCAGGTGGTCGGCGACCGTGAGCACGCTGACGCCCACGTCCTCGGCCCGCCGCGCCAGGGGGATCAGGTCCTCGGGACGCTCCATGTGGGAGGCCTGGAGGGTGAAGCGGAAGGGGTGGCGGGGGCGACCGGACACGGCCCGGAAGGGTAACCCTCCAGGGATCTAGGGGTGCACAGCGACAACCCTTGTCGGGATCCGCGCCTCAGATCCTGGGCGACCGGCCCGCTGCGGCCGCCGAGTACGGTGCGGACGTGACCAGCGCCACTGACGACGTGACGATCGACGGGTTCGGGACCGAGCAGTTCACCTTCGGCGGCAAGACCCGTCGCGTGTACGTCGCCGGCGAGGGCCCGGCCGTGATCGTGATCGAGGAGCTGCCCGGCATCACGCCCGCGGTCATCGGCTTCGCCCGGAAGGTGATCGACGCCGGCTTCACCGTGTTCATGCCCGAGCTGTTCGGCCGGACCGGAGCCGACATCTCGCCCGTCACGCTGGCGCGGGCGGCGGTCCCGTCGTGCGTGTCCAAGGAGTTCAAGGCGTTCGCTCTGCGGACCACGCCACCCGCCATCGACTGGCTGCGGGCGTTGGCGCGCCAGGCGCACGAGCGGTGCGGGGGACCCGGCGTGGGGGCCGTCGGCATGTGCTTCACCGGTGGCTTCGCGCTGGCGATGGCGACCGAGCCGGAGATGCTGGCGCCGGTGCTGTCGCAGCCGTCGCTGCCGATCGGCGGCAAGAAGCGAGGAGCGGACCTCGGGCTGTCGGACCGCGACCTGCTCGCGGTGAAGGAGCGCGCCGAGGCCGACGACATCTGCGTGCTCGGGCTCCGCTTCACCGGCGACCGACTGGTGCCCGCCGCTCGGTTCGAGTCGCTGCGACGCGAGCTCGGTGACAACTTCATCGGCGTGGAGATCGACTCGTCGCCGGGCAACCCCTGGGGTCATCGGAAGGCCGCCCACTCGGTGCTGACGGAGGACCTGATCGACGAGCCGGGGCAGCCCACCCGCGAGGCGCTCGACCAGGTGCTGCAGTTCTTCCGCGACCGCCTTCAGGTGGCCTCGGCCTGACCCTCGCCGGCCGGCGAGTCCTCGCACCCGGCCCGAACCCGATCTCGGGCACCAGCGACCAACCACTGGTCCGTGGTGCCCGAGTTCCGAGCCCGACCCGGTCACCCGGCCGACCTTGGGCACCAGCGACCAACCAGTGGTCCGTGGTGCCCGAGTTCGGGCCCGGAACGTGGCGTCCGACGGCCACCCACCCCCGATCTGGCCTGTCGGGACCCGCAAGTAGGGTGGGCGTCGATGAGCGTCGAGGACCTCCTGGAAGGGCTCAATCCGGCCCAGTACGAGGCGGTCACCCACGGCGAGGGCCCGCTGCTCGTGGTCGCGGGCGCCGGTTCGGGCAAGACGCGCGTGCTCACCCACCGCATCGCCCACCTCATCCACGCGCACCGCGTGTCGCCGTTCGAGATCCTGGCCATCACCTTCACCAACAAGGCGGCCGGCGAGATGAAGGAGCGCATCGGGCGCCTGGTCGGCCCGGTCGCCGAGAAGATGTGGGTGTCCACCTTCCACTCGGCGTGCGTACGGATCCTCCGGCGCGACGCCCAGCTGCTCGGCTTCCCCTCCGCGTTCACCATCTACGACCAGGCCGACGCCGTCCGCCTCACCGGCTACGTGCTGCGCGACCTCAACATCGACCCCAAGCGGTTCCCGCCCCGGTCGGTGCACGCCGCCATCTCCGCTGCCAAGAACGACGGCCTGTCCGCCGAGGACTACCTGGAGCGGGCGTCGGTCATCCACGAGCGGCGCATCGGCGAGGTGTTCGAGGAGTACCAGGCCCGGCTCCGCAAGGCCGGTGCGATGGACTTCGACGACCTGCTCGGGGTGACCGTCGAGCTGTTCCGAACCGAGCCGCAGGTGCTCGAGCACTACCGCAACCGGTTCGGCAACGTGCTGGTCGACGAGTACCAGGACACCAACCCCGTGCAGAACGACCTGGTCATGCTGCTCGGCGAGGAGCACCGCAACGTCTGCGTGGTGGGCGACCTCGATCAGTGCTTGGTCCCGGGCACGCTCGTGCGGACCCCCGACGGCGAACGCCCGATCGAGGAGCTCACGGCCGGGGACCGCGTGCTCGGCACGATCGGCCACCGTTCGCTCGTGCCGGCCACGGTCACCGACACGAAGGTGGGCCGGTACCAGGGGTGGATCGCCGAGGTGCGCGCCGGTGACACGGTCCTGCTGGGCACGCCGCACCACATCGTCCCGGCCCGCATGTCGGCGGTCGAGGGGACGCACCTCGTGTACCTCAACGAGATGCGGGACCGGTCGATCAGTATCGACGTGGCGTTGCCCGAGGACGTTCGGCGGGCATGGGTCCTGGCCGTTCTGCCGACTGCCGAAGCGGCCGATGCCGAGGTGGCCCGACTCCGCCAGGTCGTCCGCGACCTCGAGCACGAGGTTGCACTCAAGCAGCTGCTCTCGGACCATGAGCTCCTGGCCGACTTCCCACACGTCACCGACGAGCGTGAGGACCGCGTCGAGCTCACGATGTTCGGTGCGCTCGACGCGTCCCAGGCGGCGTCGACGGTGGTGGCCCCGAATCTGGAGACCGCCCGACGTGACTACTCCGAGGCGTTGGCGCTGGCGAAGGCCGTGGCCGACGCGGGCGGCATGGACGTGCGTCGTCGCATGATGGTCGGCGCGTCGGTGTACGACTACACGCCGCTGTCGCACCTCCGCCGCGGCATGCTCGTGCTGGTCGAGGAGGACGGCGAGCTGGTCGAGCGGGCCGTGGACACCGTCGAGTTCCTCCCGTACGACGGTCCCGTGTACGACCTCGAGGTGGCGGAGGCGCACACCTACGTCGCCGCTGCGCCCGGTCACGGTGGGGGAGCGGCTCCCGGGCTGCTCGTGCACAACTCGATCTACAAGTTCCGAGGAGCGGACATGCGCAACCTCCTCGAGTTCGAGAACACGTTCCCCGACGCCACGACGGTCGTACTCGAGCAGAACTACCGCTCCACGCAGACCATCCTCGACGCGGCCAACGCCGTCATCGCCAACAACACCGCTCGCAAGCCCAAGGACCTCTGGACCGACGAGGGGCCCGGCGAGAAGATCGTCCGCTTCCAGGGCGAGGACGAGGCCGAGGAGTCGCAGTGGGTCGCCCACCAGATCTCCTCGCTGCACGACCGCGGCGACGTGCTCTGGTCGGACTTCGCCGTCTTCTACCGGACCAACGCGCAGAGCCGCGTGCTCGAGGAGCAGTTCCTCCGCTCCGGCATCCCGTACCGCGTGGTCGGCGGCATGCGCTTCTACGACCGTCGTGAGGTCAAGGACGCGATGGCCTACCTGAAGGCCGTCGTGAACCCCACGGACGAGGTCAGCGTGAAGCGCGTGCTCAACACGCCCAAGCGCGGCGTCGGCGACCAGACCGTCGGCCGGCTCGACGCGTACGCCCGGGCCCACGAGCTCACGTTCATGGACGCGCTCCGCCGGTGGGACGACGCCGGCGCCAGCGCCCGTGCGGCGAGAGGCATCGAGTCCTTCACCAACCTCATCGACGAGCTCTCCACCGAGATCGACAAGGGCCCCGGTCACCTCCTCGAGCAGATCCTGGAGCGCAGCGGCTACGCGGCCGAGCTCGAGGCGGAGAACACGCTCGAGTCCGAGGGTCGCCAGGAGAACCTGGCCGAGCTCGTCGGCATGGCACGGGAGTACGAGACCGTCGACGAGTTCCTCGAGCAGGTCTCGTTGGTGGCCGACACCGACCAGCTGCCCGACGGCTCCGACCCGGGCGACACCGGCGTGGTGCTCATGACGCTGCACTCGGCCAAGGGCCTGGAGTTCCCCAACGTGTTCCTCATCGGCATGGAGGAGGGCGTCTTCCCGCACATGCGCTCGCTGACCGAGCCGGCCGAGCTCGAGGAGGAGCGGCGCCTCGCCTACGTCGGCATCACCCGCGCTCGGGAGCGGCTGTTCCTCTCGTACGCGTGGTGCCGCACGCTGCACGGCTCCACCCAGTACAACCCGCCGAGCCGGTTCCTGGACGAGGTGCCGTCGGAGCTCGTCGTCGAGGCCGAGGCGAGCCGGTCCAAGCGGTCCCGCTCGTCGCACCGCTCGGGCGGATGGGAGTCCACGTCGTGGGCGCCGTCGGGTCGGGAGCGGCAGCTCGATCGGGCCACTCGACCGGCCCCGCCCACCCAGTCCGGGGCGCACAACCTGGACATCCGCGTCGGCGATGATGTCGTCCACACCAAGTGGGGCGAGGGCGTCGTGTTGCACATGGAGGGCCAGGGCGAGAAGACGGAGGCGGTCGTCCGCTTCCCCGACGTCGGCGAGAAGCGCCTCCTGCTGTCCTGGGCCCCCATCCAGAAGGTGCAGCGTTGACGGTGCGGTTCCTGAAGCGCGCCGACCTCGCGCTCCGCCACCACGTCACGCTCGCGGATGTGGCCGACCGCTGGGTGGAGCTGCACGGCGACCGCCTGATGGTCACCGAGGAGGGGGTCACGCCGCCGCAGCCGGTGCGCGGGGGAGCGGCCCGGGGCCGCGTCGCCGGCAACGTCCGGCAGCTCACCTACGGCCAGGCCGCCGACCTCGTCGCCCGCTGGTCCGCGGTGATCACGGCCAGGTCCGAACCGGGCGAGCCGGTGGTGATCGCCACGCCCAACGGGATCGACCAGTTCCTGCTGTGCCTCGCAGCGGCTCGAGCCGGTCGGGTGCCCGCGCCGGTGAACCCGCAGAT
The DNA here is from genome assembly GCA_023450775.1 of Actinomycetes bacterium. Classification (GTDB taxonomy): domain Bacteria; phylum Actinomycetota; class Acidimicrobiia; order Acidimicrobiales; family Microtrichaceae; genus Dermatobacter. The sequence goes on from JAEXGP010000249.1 coordinate 6,330, forward strand.
GCGCCCGGCCGAGGTCGACCACGTGATCGCCGACAGCGGCGCGTCGCTCGTGATCCGAGGCGCCACCGAGATGACGTCCGGTCCGGGATCGCGCTCCACGCCCAAGCCACCGGCCCGACCCGATCCCGACGACGTGGCGGCGCTCTTCTACACGTCGGGCACCACCGGCCGGCCGAAGGGCGCCGAGCTCACCCACCGCGCGCTGCTCGGCGGGCTGGCGCCCATGGCCGCCTTCCCCTCGTGGCTCCGCAACGACGAGCTGGTCCTGAGCCTGCCGGTCGCCCACATCATGGGGTTCGTCTCCGTCCTCGGCCCCACGCTCGCCGGCGTGCCCATGTACTTCCTGCGCCAGTTCCAGGCCGACCGGGTGCTGGACGTCATCGAGGAGCGTCGCTCGTCGGCTTTCATGGGCGTGCCCGCCACCTACCGCCTGCTCGACCAGGCCGGCGCCGAGTACCGCGACCTCACGTGCGTGCGTCTGTGGATGACGGGGGCCGACGTCATGCCCGCACCGCTGGCGCGTCGGTTCAAGTCGTTCGGGGCGTCGTTCACGCTGCCGTTCATCGGGCCTGTCGGCGAGGCCGCGTTCTTCGAGGGTTACGGCATGGTCGAGACCGGCGGCGGGGTGGTGGCCAAGGTGTCGCCGCCCATGCTGCCGGTGGGTCTGGGCGACTCGCTCGGGCTGACGCTCCCTGGCTGGAAGGTGCGGGTGGCGGACCACCACGACCGGCCGGTCCCGTCCGGTTCGGTGGGCGAGCTGCAGATCAAGGGCCCGGGCGTGCTGCGCGGCTACCACGGCGATGCCACCGCGTCGTCGCACGCGATCACCGAGGACGGCTGGCTGCGCACGGGCGACCTGGTCCGCAGCGGTCCGTTCGGGTTGATGTCGTTCCAGGGCCGGTCCAAGAACGTGATCAAGTCGGGCGGCTACTCGGTGTACGCGATCGAGGTCGAGGCGGACCTGGAGGAGCACCCCGACGTGCTCGAGGCCGGCGTCGTGGGCCTGGACGATCCCAAGCTGGGGCAGGTGCCGGTCGCGGTGGTCCGGCTGCGAGACGGCGCCAAGCTCACGCCCGACAAGCTCATCGCGTGGTCGCGGGGTCGCATGGCCCGCTACAAGGCGCCGCGCCAGGTCGTCTTCGTCGACGACCTGCCCCGCACGGGCACCCGCAAGCTCCGGCGCGATCAGTTGGTGTCGCTGTTCGACCAGGTCCCGTCGACGTCGGGCGGGTCGGGTGCTGCCGGTGCGGCAGATGCTCCGATCGGGCCGGGCTCGAACGGCTCCGGCCGGGCGAACGGCGCCGGCCCGGCGGCCGGCTCGGGCCCGGCGGCCGAGAAGGCGTGAGCATGGCGGAGGA
>JAEXGP010000269.1 GCA_023450775.1 Actinomycetes bacterium
CGCCGAACGTCCCCGACGGGGCCGACTACTTGATCAGCGGGTCGCGGGGCAGGCCCAGGATGCGCTCGCCGATCTGGTTGCGCTTGATCTCCGACGTGCCGCCGGCGATCGACATGCCCCGGTGCCACAGGACGAGCCCGCCCGACGTGAGCCCGGCTGCGTCGAGGTAGGCGGCGTCGGGGTTGAGGGCGTTGAGCACCGCGGCCGCCTCGGCCAGGTTCTCCGACAGCACCAGCTTCGTGATGGCGCCCTCGGGACCGGGAGCCGCACCGGCCACGGCCCGGTGCGCGCTGCGCAGGTTGAGGATGTCGCAGGCCCGGGTGTTGGCCGCGTAGCGCCCCACCCGCTCGGCGCCGCCGGCCAGGCGGTCGGGGTTGGCGTCGAGGGCGTCGACCAGCATCTCGGCCGGCATGGCCATGCCGCCCTGGCCGCCGCCGATGCTCACGCTCTCGTTGCCGAGCGTGGCCCGGGCGACCGTCCAGCCGCCGTCGACGGGCCCCACCACGTCGTCGTCGGGCACGAACACGTCGTTGAAGAAGACCTCGTTGAACTCCGACGTGCCCATCGGCATCTTCAACGGTCGGACCTCCACGCCCTCGGCGTGCATGTCCAGCACCATGATCGTGATGCCCTCGTGCTTGGGCACGTCGGGGTTGGTGCGCACGGTCGCGAAGCCGAAGCCGGCCACGTGGGCGCCGCTCGTCCACACCTTCTGGCCGTTGACCAGCCAGCCGCCGTCGACCCGGGTCGCCCGGGTCTTCACGCCGGCGGCGTCGGAACCGGCATCGGGCTCGCTGAACAGCTGGCACCAGATGACGTCCTGCTCGAGCGCGGGACGCACCCAGCGGGCGATCTGGTCCTCGGTGGCGTACTGGATCAGCGTGAGGATGACCCACCCGGTGATGCCGTAGCCCGGGCGCTGCACGCCGGCGGCCGCGAACTCCTGCTCGATCACCAGCTGCTCGACGGCGCCGGCGTCGCGGCCCCACGGCTTCGGCCAGTGCGGCATCACGTAGCCCGAGTCGATCAGCCGGCTGCGCTGCTCCTCCTTGGACAGGTCCTTGATGCCGGCGGCGAACTCGCGGACCTCGTCGCGGAACGCCTCCGCCTCGGGGGGCAGCTCGATGGTCACCGAACGGCGCACCCCGGAGCGGTGCAGCTCGGTGAGGTCCGCCGATGCCCGGTCGGCCGAGATGACGGCCTCGATCGCGGTGGCCCGACGCAGGTACATGTGCGCGTCGTGCTCCCACGTGAAGCCGATGCCGCCGTGCACCTGGATGTTGAGGTTGGCGCACAGGTCCGCCGCCGGCACGGCCAGGGTGGCGGCCGCGGCAGCCGCGGCCGAGAACGAGTCGCCGGCGCCGTCGTCGGCGTGGGTCCGCGCCGCGTCCCAGACGTTGCCGGTGGCGAGCTCGGTGGCGACGAGCATGTTGGCGCAGTGGTGCTTGACCGCCTGGAACATGGCGATCGGTCGTCCGAACTGCTGGCGTTCCTTGGCGTACTCGGCGGCCTGCTCGGTGCACTCGCGGGCGATGCCGACGGACTCCGCCGAGAACAGCAGCCGGGCCAGGTCGACCAGCGCGCGCGTCGCGCCCGGGATGAGCTGGGCGGCGGCGCCGTCGAGCGTGACGCGACCCGACGGACGGGACGGGTCCAGGTTGGCCGGGACCTCGACCTGCACGCCGGTGGCGGTGTCGCCGCCGTCGCGCAGGGTCACGATCGCCACGTCGTCGCCGACGGGGACGAGGAGCAGGTCCGCCACGCCGGCGCCCACGGCGGTGCGCACCGAGCCGGACGCGGTGCCGCCGTCGACCGTCACCTCGGCGTCGAGCCCGACCGCGGCGGTGGTGGAGCCGTCGGCCAGTCCCGGCAGCAGCGAGCGGCGCTGCTCGTCCGAACCGGCCGCGTCGATCGTGGCCGAGGCGATGACGGTCGGCACGAGCGGACCGGGCAGCAGGCCGCGGCCCGTCTCCTCGACCACCACGACGAGCTCGGGGAGTCCGAAGCCGGAGCCGCCCACGTCCTCGGGCAGGTGCAGGCCCAACCAGCCGAGGGCGGCGAGGTCACCCCAGAACGAGGGCAACTCCTCGGGCGCGCCGTCGAGCAGCGCACGGGCGGCCTCCCTCGATCCGTGCTTGACCAGGAAGTCCGAGACCGTGCCGGCGAGCGCGACGTGGTCCTCGTTGATGGCGATCGACATGTTCGGGGTTCCCCTGTGTTCTCGTCGTGGTCGTTCGTATCGGGTCGTTCGTGTCGGGCGGTCAGATGCGCTCGACGACGATGGCGGGTGCCATGCCGCCGGCCGCGCACATGGTGACCAGGCCGATGGTCTGGTCCCGGCGCTCGAGCTCGTCGAGCACGGTGCCGATCAGCAGGCTGCCGGTCGCGCCGATCGGGTGGCCCAGGGCGATCGCACCGCCGTTGACGTTGATCTTCTCGCGGTCGATGTCCAGGTCCCGGATGTACTTCTCGGGCACCACGGCGAACGCCTCGTTGACCTCGAACAGGTCGATGTCGTCGATCGTGAGGCCGGCGCGCTCGAGCACCTTGCGGGTGGCGGGCACCGGGGCGTTCAGCATGAGCGTGGGGTCGTCGCCCATGTTGGCGACGGCCCGCACCTTGGCCCGCGGCGTCAGCCCGTGGGCCGTGGCGTACTCGGGGCTGGTGATCAGGATGGCGGCCGCGCCGTCGACGACGCCCGAGGAGTTGCCGGCGTGGTGGACGTGGGTGATGTCCAGGCCGGGATAGCGGGCCAGGACCATGTTCCGGTACGTGTTGCCGTCCTCGTCGAGCGGGTAGTCGGCGAGCTGCTCGAACGAGGGCGGCAGCTGGGCCAGCGACTCGGCGGTCGTCCCCGGACGGGGGTACTCCTCGCGGTCGAGGGCCACGCTGCCGTCCTCGTTGAGCACGGGGACGAGCGAGCGCTCGAAGCGGCCCTCCTTGATGGCCACCTCGGCCCGGCGCTGCGACTCGGCCGCCAGCTCGTCGAGCGCGGTCCGCGGGATGCCCTCGATGGTGGCGATCGCGTCCGCGGCCACACCCTGGTTGGTCTGCGGGTGCAGCGCGCGGAGGTGCAGGTTGCCGTTGTCCATGAACGGGCTGCGGTTCTTGGGGGCGTTCTGCTTGTAGGACGACATCATCTCGGCGCCACCGGCGACGACCACGTCCTCCAGGCCCGACATGACGCTGGCGGCCGCCAGGTTCACGGCCGTGATGCCCGAGCCGCAGAAGCGGTCCAGGGTCACGCCGCTCGCGGAGATCGGGTAGCCGGCGTCGAGCGCGGCCATGCGGCCCAGGTCACCGCTCTGGGTGCCGACCTGCCACGAGCAGCCGAAGATCACATCGTCGACGTCGTCCGTGTCGAGTCCGGTCCGCTCGGCCAGCGCCGCCAGCACGGTCGCGCCCAGGCGCTGCGTGTGCAGGTGGGCGAGCGAGCCCTTGCCCACCTTCCCCGTCCCCCGCGGCGTGCGGCACGCGTCGATGATCCAGGCCTCGGTCATGTGTCCCCCTGTGCTGGTGGTGGCCGGCCGTGGCCGTGTGACGGACGGGCGGCTCGGTCGCTGGTGCGGCAGCGCCGCTCCGTAAGTCATCCTATGGAATCCACCGGACCGGCGCCCTTCGGGGTGGCGCGACGTCCCCCGTGCAGCGTGGGGTGCAAGGCTGCCGCTGCATGGAAGGGGACGGGGACGTGGACGGTCTCGGGGAGGCACCGCCGTCGCGGGGTCCGGTGGTGGCCGTGGTGCCGGCCTGCAACGCGCCCGACGTGGCCGCGACCGTGGGTTCCGTGCTCGCGACGGGGCGGGTGGATCGCTGCGTGGTGGTCGACGACGGCTCGGTCGACGACACCGCCGAACGCGCGAGGGCGGCGGGCGCCGAGGTGCTCGTGCTGGCCCACAACCTCGGCAAGGGCGGGGCCGTCCGGGCCGCGATCGACCACACGCCCGAGGCCGGGACGTACCTGCTGCTCGACGCGGACCTGGGCCGGACCGCAGGGAGGGCCGCAGCGCTGCTCGACCCCGTGCTGGCGGGTGACGCGGACCTGACGATCGCTGTCTTCCCGCCGGCGGCCGGGCGTGGCGGCTTCGGCACGGGCAAGCGAGCCACCACGACGGCCGTGGAGCGCCTGTGCGGGT
>JAEXGP010000359.1 GCA_023450775.1 Actinomycetes bacterium
GGGCGGCGTGGGTGGAGACGTATCTGTTCGAGGTCTCCGAACGCGACGGCGTGCTCTGGATCGGTAACCGGTGGCGTCGCTTCCCGCTCGACGATCTGCGAGGTATCCGGTACTCCGGGAGGGGCCGCCGCAGCCTGGTCCTGTACTTCGACGGCGTCGGCGTCGGAGTGGACTTCGGCACCTGGTGGTTCTGGGGTTGGCGACGGTGGGCTGAGATCACTGGTTGGCTCGCGCCAGTAGTCCCCGGACTCACGAGCCGAGATCGAGTCACTCGGAAGAACCTCGGACAGTTCGGTCTGGAGGTCGGCCCATACCAGTCCTGGTGGAGTCGCCAAGGCTGGCACTGATACCGCCGTTGCCGGGCCGTGGCAGGTTCGGCGCTCAGGTGGACGGTTCGACGCAGAGCCGGTAGCGGTTGAGGATCGCGACTCGTTGCTCGACTGCAGTCGGGCCACCCATGTTGAGTCCCTCGCCTCGGGCGGCCGACACGAAGGTCGGCACGCGTCCGGCACCGTGTGCACGAGGCGTGGTCTGACGGGCCTACACCGGATGGTATGTCACGCCGAGGCTTGATGCCCTCGGCACTATGGACGTTGACCAGGCATTATTCGCCCAATACGGAGTCGGACTTCACCGTCATCTATTGGGCACTGCGCTTGGTTCGCAGTCGCTGCACTTCGTTGATGGAGGCGTCGACGAGCGGGTACGCGCACAGGACCCCGATGGCGATCGACAGCATGGCTCCGAGCGTGGTGATGAAGTCGTCGAGCCCAGCGGTGGACTTCGAGGCGATGTACTCGGTGACGCCGATGAGGCCGATTGCGCCCGGTACGAGTAGCCAGAACGCCGGGAGGAACGTGACGAGTGCTGGCGGGCCGATCCGGGTGCGTTCGACGATGCGGGCGGTTGGGGTCATGACGAACGCTCCGACGAACCCGCCGAGGTAGCCGCCGAGGAGCGCGTTTCCTGCCTGCTGGCCCACGAAGGCGACCCCGAGCACGAGGAACAGTCCGAGGAAGCTGCGTCGCGGGGCGGAGCTGTAGAAGTAGACGCCGACAGCGAAGACGATGACGCCGAGCCACGGCGACCATGCACCGAGCACCTCGGGCGATGGGGACGCGAGGAGGTCGCGAGCGGACGGGAGGCCGAAGGCTTGGGCGGCAGCCACGATGCCGAACGCGAGGAGCAGCAGCTGGAGCACGCCGGAAACGAGGCGCGTCGCTCCGGTGACGATCTCGGCGGCTGAGATCTCGATCACTCCCATGGTGAGTGCGGCGCCAGGCAGGAAGGTGACGAGCGGGGCGATGAGGGCACGGATGTCGGGACTGACCCAGCCGTTGCGGGCGAGACCGAAGGTGATGGCGGACACGACGAACGCGCAGGCCACGGGCAGGAGCATCTGGGTGCGTCGCCAGCGTCCTCCGGCGACCTTGAGGAGACCGACGAGCACACCGAAGACGGTGGCGAGCGCGACGTCGCCCCAGGCAGGTTGCAGTACGAGGCAGATGCCGCACGCCATCGCACCGTGGCCGAGAGCTGTGCCGAGCCACCCGAACCTTGGCGGCATGTCAACGGCATCGAGCACGGCTTGGATGCCGACATCGGGGGCGATCGCTCCGTCCTCGGCGGTGTTCAAGATCTGGAAGATACGGGCGATCTGGTCGAGACGCAGCACGCCGCGGAGCTGACGGGTCGGTTCGAGGGTGGCGGGCCGCCCCGGTTCGAGCGACACGACGATGAACGTGGGAAGCACGGCGAAGCGGGCGTGGCGGGCGCCGTAGGCGCGGGCGACGTGGCGGAGGTGGACCTCGATCTCGTTCACGGCCTCACCCGCTGCGGTGAGGGCGCTGCCGAGGTAGAGGAGGAACTGTTGGAGGTCGTCGTCTCGGACCGCGTCCTCCGGTCCGGCGGCGCCGGGGTCGGTCGGGACTCCCACGAGCCGAGGATGGCACAACGCACCGTCGGCTCGGCGCCTCGAACGGAAGGGTGCCGGTATGCCCCGGGAACTCCAGGGTCGGTGCAGTTTGAACGACGGTCGGTCGGCGGTGTGTGGCACGATGCCGAGCGAAGGGTCGAACGAGGCCAGGGGCACCCGTTGGGTGGGTCCTCGTTCGTCCGTCGAGGTCGGTCACGGTTTGGGAGCCGGGGCCGGTGGGTTCGCCGACGACGGGGGTCAGATGGACGACCAGGCAGCGACGATCGAGCCAGAGGCTGGCGGTGTACCGCCGACGGTGAAGCGGCCTCCGAAGCCGGCAGGGGGGCTGATCTCCTGGTCGGCGCTCGCGCTCATGACCGTCTCGTCGGTGGCCAGCCTGCGGCCCGCGCCGACCATGGCGGTCTACGGGCTCGCCTGCGTGTTCCTCTACGCCCTGCCCGCAGTCGTGTTCCTCGTCCCGACCGCGCTCGTGTCGGCCGAGCTCGCGTCCGGCTGGGACGGCGGCGTGTACCGCTGGGTCACCGAGGGCATGTCGCCGAACATGGGCTTCGCCGCAGCGTGGCATCAGTTCGCGATGACGATCTTCTACTACCCGACGCTGCTGAGCTTCGTGGCCTCCACCCTCGCGTACGTGATCGCTCCGGACCTTGCATCCAACGGCGTGTTCACCGCCATCGTGATCATCGTCGTGTACTGGGCCGGTGTGCTGCTCTCGCTGCGGGGCGGCATCGGCATCATCGCCAAGCTCGCCTCGTCAGGCGTGCTTGTCGGCACGCTGATCCCCGGCGCGTTGCTCGTGATCCTCGGCGTCGTCTACCTGCTGCAGGGCAACGCGTCCGCGGCGCCGATGGACGCCAGCCACCTTCTCCCCGAGTGGACCGGCATCGCGTCGATCGTGTTGATCGTGTCGAACTTCGGCGCCTACTCCGGCATGGAGATGAACGCGGTGCACGTCAACGAGCTCGACGACCCGCCGAAACAGTTCCCCAAGGCGATGTTCGTCGCCGTCGGGCTGGTGCTCGTCATCCTGATCCTCCCGCCGCTCGCGATCAGCTGGGTCGTGCCCTCGGCCGACATCAGCCTGACCGCGGGCGTGATGCAGGCCTTCCAGACGGTGCTCGCCCACTTCGGGCTCGACTTCCTCACGCCGATCATCGGACTCGCCATCGTTGCGGCGACCCTGGCCGGGTTCATGACGTGGCTGTCAGGCCCGTCCAAGAGCCTTCTGTTGGTCGCGAAGAACGGCGGGTACCTGCCCCCGTACCTCCAGAAGACCAACAAGGTCGGCGTGCAGCAGAACATCCTCGTGGTGCAAGGCTTCGTCACCACGCTGCTCGCACTGCTGTTCGCGCTCGTGCCCGCTGTGTCGAACGCCTACTGGATCTTCATGACGATCACCACGTCGGTGTACCTGCTCGTCTACCTCTGGCTGTTCATCTCGGCCTACAAGCTCCGCAAGACCCAGCCCGACCACCCACGCGGCTACCGGGCGCCGATGCTCCCGGTGCTGTGCGTCGTCGGGTTCGTGTCGTCGATCGCCGCGATCGGGATCAGCTTCGTGCCGCCGTCGCAGTTCGGTGACGGCAGCCCCTGGACCTTCGTCGCCATCGTCGGCGGCGGCCTCCTGCTCCTCGGCCTGATCATCCCGTTCGCCCTCATCAAGCTCCGCAAACCGAGCTGGAAGGTCGACGAACCCGCGGCGCCGGCCGCAGCAGCGGGAGGTGCATCGTGAGCGAGTACCGCACCATCAGCGACGCCGACCTCGAGCGCGAACACCGGGCCATCTGGATCGGACTCGGCATCATCTTCGCCATCCTGCTCGTCGTCATGTTCGTGGCCTGGGACTACAACCGCGACAGCACACAGGCCAAGGTCAAGGCGACCGAGCTCATCGAACGACTCGACGCCGCCGGGATCCCCACACCGCTCGACGCCGACACCGTCGCCAAGGTCTATGGGACCGACGGCGCGACGGTCTGCATGATCGGCGACAACGAAGCACTCCAAGGCTGGGTGAAGGCCGAGATCGGCGTCGGCGGAGCGTTCTACTTCCGCGCCACGGACCTCGATCGCGACGCGGTCAAGGGGGCGCTCATCACCGCGTCGGTGTACTGCCCCGATCAACTCGAGAAGCTCCAGGACTTCGTGGACGACCTGGATCTGCGCGACGTCGTCCGATCGTGACGCGCCGAACCGACACGCACCGGCACCCGGCGCCACGGCGACCGGACGAGAGGAGGAGTTCGCATGGGTGACGTCGACGACCTGCGCACCAAGGTGCAGGGACTCATGGGCCAGGCCAAGTCGGATTTGGCCGAGATGGTCTCGTTCCGGTCGGTGCACAACCCCGACGACGCCCCGCCGGAGGAGTGCCAGAAGATGGTCGACTGGCTGCTCGCCACGTTCCCGACCGTGGGCGTGCAGGACGTCGCCGCCCACGAGACCTCCGATGGATCGATGGCCGTCACGGGCCACATCCCCGGCCCCGACGGCGCCCCCACCGTGCTCCTGTACTTCCACCACGACGTCCAGCCGCCGCTCGGCGACGACGCGTGGCACACCCCGGTGTGGGAGCTCACCGAGAAGGACGGCCGCTGGTTCGGTCGCGGCGCCGCGGACTGCAAGGGCAACATCGCCATGCACCTCACCGCACTGCGTGCGCTCGGCGACGATCTGCCGGTCAACGTCAAGATCATCGGTGAGGGCTCCGAGGAGCAGGGAACCGGCGGCCTCGAGGACTTCGTCCCGAAGCACGCAGACCTGCTGCGCGCTGACGCAATCCTCGTCTGCGACGCCGGCAACTTCGCCGTCGGCAAACCGAGCCTCACCAGCAGTCTGCGCGGGCTCGCCAACGTGATCGTCTCCGTCGACGCGCTCGCAAGCCCCGTGCACTCCGGCATGTTCGGCGGCGCCGCACCCGACGCGCTCGCCGCCCTGATCGCCATGCTCGCGTCGCTCCGCGACGCGGAGGGCAACACCACCGTCCAGGGCCTCGACGCCACCCAGACCTGGGACGGCGCCGACTACCCGCCCGAGCAGTTCCGCACCGACGCCGGCGTGCTCGACGGCGTGGACCTGGTCGGCAGCGGCCGGGTCTCCGACATGCTCTGGGCCCGGCCGGCCCTCACCGTGCTCGGCATCGACTGCCCGCCCGTCGTCGGGTCCTCTGCGGCGATCAACGCGACAGCCCGAGCCCGGCTGAACCTGCGGGTCCCCCCGGGCATGGACGCCAAGGAAGCCCAGGACGCGCTCGTCGCCCACCTCGAGGCCGTGGCTCCGTGGGGGGTCAAGGTCAACTGCGAGCGTGAAGCCGACGGCGAGCCGTTCACCGGCGCGACGAGCGGCCGGGCGATCGATGCGATGCGGACCGCGATGCACGAGGTGTACGGCGTCGAGTCCACCTTCGAAGGCCAAGGAGGGTCCATCCCGCTCTGCAACGTCTTCCAGGAGACGTTCCCCGAAGCCGAAATCACCCTCATCGGCGTCGAGGAACCCCTGTGCCTCATCCACGCCCCGAACGAGAGCGTGGATCCCAGTGAGATCGAGAACATGGCGATCGTCGAAGCCCGGTTCCTGCAGAACCTCGCCGCCGGAGCCGCGCGCTCATGAGCGACGCCGCCCAATCGGCCGCCAACCCGACCACCTCACCCCAGGGCGGGACCAAGGCCGGCCTCGGCGTCATGGTCGCCGCCTGCATCTCCACGCTCATCGTCAACGCCAACACGTCCGCGGTCACCATCCTCCTTCCCGCGATCGGCGACGACCTCGACACGCCGATCAGCACGCTGCAGTGGGCGGTCACCGGCTACTCGCTCGTCGGTGCCGCCTGCATCGTCACGTCCGGTGCGCTCGGCGACGTGTTCGGACGGCGCAAGATCTTCCTCGGCGGCCTCATCCTCTTCATCGCCTCCTGCGTCCTCATCGCGTTCGCACCCGGCGGCATCGCCGTCATCCTCGGGCGGTGCATCCAAGGCGCAGCCGGCTCGACCCTGCTCGCCAGCGGGCTCAGCCTGCTCACGATCGCGTCGAGCGGATCCGAGCGACTCCGCGCCGTGTCCTACTGGGGCTCCGCCTCAGCGATCGGCGCAGCCGCCGGCCCGCTCATCGGCGGCCTCCTCGTGGACACCACGGGCTGGCAAGGCCTCTTCTGGATCGACGCCGCCATCGCCGCCGTCCTCGTCCCCATCACGCTGAAGTCCGTCTCCGAGTCCTCGGACCCCTCACGCAGCCACTCCATCGACTGGGCCGGCACCGTGCTCATCGCCCTCGTACTGGCCCCGTTCATCCTCGGAGTCAGCGAAGGCGCCGACTGGGGCTGGGTCTCCCTCCCGACGCTCGCCTGCTTCGCCGTCTCGATTGCAGCCATCGTCGCCTTCGCCCTCGTCGAGCAGAAGGTGCCGGCTCCTCTCGTGGACCTGCATCTGCTGAAGAACAAGGCCCTGATCGGCGCGACGCTCGGCATCCTGATCGGCGCCGCCGCGATCAACGGGCTCATGTTCGTGCTCAGCCTGTTCTTCCAGGACCCCTCCACCCTCGGCATGACGCCGCTGCAAGCCGGACTCGCCACCCTGCCGGCCACCGTCGGCATGGTCGCGCTCACCCCAGCGGTCCCGAAGCTCGCCACCAAGTTCGGAACCCGGATCGTCATCGGGGTCGGGTTCATCCTCATGACGATCGGCTTCGCGCTGCTCCTTGGTACGCAGTCGAGCTGGGGCTACGCGCTCTTCATCGCCCCACTCGTCCTCGCCGCGGTCGGCATGTGCCTGTCGAACAACCCGTGCTCGTCCGTCGCGACCAGCGCGGTCGACGCCTCACAGGTCGGCGCGGCGTCCGGCATCTCCAACATGGCCCGCTACGTCGGCGCCGCGGTCATGACGGCGATCGTCGCCGCCCTCTACTCCGTCGTGTCAGCCAACCAACAGGCCGACGGCGCCTCAGATGGGGACGCACTCGCCGCCGGGTTCCGAGCAGCATCCGTCTCGCTGGTGATCGTGTCCGCGCTCGGCATCGTTCTCGTCTTCCTCATCGGCCGCCATCGCCCCAGCTCGACGACCGCAACCGATGTCGCCATCGCCGCCGCCGCCCCCACCCACACCATCCCCCAGCCCGCGACGACCTGAGACCTCACTCCACAGGTCGTTCCGCCTTCTCCCACCGCGTCGGCGACGGGTAGCCGGCACTACTCGTCGGTCTCGCCGTCGCTCGACCAGTAGAGGCCGGCCACCAGCGCGACCCAACAGCGGTGAACTCGAACCGAATCAGCGGAATGCCTCCTCCGGCGTGACGTTCTGTTCGATCGC
>JAEXGP010000370.1 GCA_023450775.1 Actinomycetes bacterium
GTGCCAGGGGGGGGTTCGGCTCAGCGGGGCGCCACGGAAGCGGCACCGAGCGCCAGGTCGAGCCCGCCGGCGGGCGGCGTGCCGCCGAAGGTCAGCTCGGGCACGACGTTGCCCGCCTGGTCCTTCACGGTCAGCCAGATCCTGTCGGTCTTGGCGTCCGCGATCGTCAGCTCGTAGCTGACGGTCCTGGCGGTCTTGCCACTGCCCAGCACGCCCGTACCGGTCACGGTGCCGTAGCGGACACCGCCCTCGGTCCAGGTGCCCGCCTTCGTCACCTTGACGCTGCCCAGGGCCATCGCCGTCGAACCCGACCGGGCGATGCCGATGATCCCCGTGGCCGAGGTCTTCGACGAGACCACCACGCCGGCGAAGGCGATGGTGTCGGTCTTGCCCTTCTTCGAGCTCGGCACGCTGACGCTGCCGATCAGGGTGATGGTCGCCGGGGAGAGCACCCGCTCGGCCGCCTTCACGTTGACGACGACCGTGGCCGTCGCCCGACCGCCGTCGTCGTCGACGACGGTCAACGTCGCCGTGCGGGTCCCCGCCGTGGCGAAGGTGTGCCGCAGCGTGAACCTGCCCTTGTCGACCGTCACCGGCACCGCCGAGCTCCCGTCGCCGGGATCGAGCGTCGCCGTGTGGGAGTCGGCCGGCACGTCGGCCACGGTCCCGTTCAGCTGCAGTGCCGAGCCCGCCACGACGTCGACCGACGCCGGCAGCCCCTGGATCTGCGGGTCCAGGTTGGCAACCTCGATCACCGTGCTCGCCACGGAGAAGGCCCCGTCGGGGTCCGTGACCCGCAGCGAGACCGTGCGGGGTCCGTTGTCCGGCAACGACAGCTGCACCGTGGCGCCGTTGCCGTCGTCGAACAGCCCGTCGGCGTCGGTGTCCCACGCGACGACCAGGTCGTCGCCGTCCGGATCGTGTGACCTGGAGCTGTCGAAGGCCACGGTGGTGCCCTCGGTGGCGGCCTGGGGCCCGTCGATCACCGCGACCGGCACCTGGTTCACCGGCTCGGGATCGCCCGGATCCTCGGGGTCGCCCGGATCCTGCGGATCGTCGGGGTCACCCGGATCCTCGGGATCACCCGGATCCTCGGGATCGCCGGGGTCCTGCGGGTCCTCCGGCTCGGTCACGGCGATGCGGACCGTCGCGACGTTGGACTCGAACCGGCCGTCGTCCACTCGGTAGGTGAGCGAGTCGGCGCCGGTGTAGCCCTTCGCCGGGCGGTACCGGACGACGCCGCCGTCCAGCAGGTCCGCCGTGCCGTGCGCCGGCCGGTCGACGAGGTGGTGCGTCAGCTCCTCGGTGACGTCCGCGTCCCAGCCGTCGAGCTGGATGAGGGTCTCACCGGCGGCGGTCACCTCGACGTCCTCGGCCACCGGCGCGTGCACGGTCGAGAGCACGAACCCGCGGTTCACGCCGTTCAACGTGCCGGTGCCGATGATCTGACCGAGCTCGTTGATGCCGTACGCCCGCTGGAGCACCCATCCGGAGCCCTCGGGCAGGAGGGAGTTCAGGTCCACGGCCGACTCGAAGTCGGTGCTGAGGAACGCCCGCTGCAGCCCATCGGTGCGCGTGATGTAGTTGCCGACGATCCAACCCCGGTCGTTCACGTCGGTCGCCTCGGCGGACTTCGTGAACAGGTTGCGGTCGACCTCCAGCACCTTGCCGTCCACGAAGGCGACCGCGTGGCGCGTGCCGGCGATCTCGACGTCGGTCCACGCCCAGCCGACCGCGACTCCGAGGTCGTTGACGGCGGTGGCGGCGCTCGGGGCCCGGTCCGGTCCGCCCAGCGTGCCGAGTTGGCGGACCGTGCCGTCGGGTGCCCACATGAGCGCCCGCTCGGGGACGTTGTCGAAGATGTCCGGCGACTCGTACGAGCCGACGGCCGTCCCGCTGTCGTTGACGTCGTTCACCGACGACAGGTAGCCCGCGAGCGGCAGCGGCAGACGCCGCACGCCCTGGTCGTCCCACCGGACGGCCACCCTCGTCGCACCGGATCCGGACGTGCCGACGGCGAGGCCGGACTCGTTCCGGTCGGTCACCCCGCCGGTGTCGTGACCGGGCAGCAGGGGCAGCTCGGTCCGACCGCCGTCCGGCGTCCACACGGCCGGGAACGAACGCGTGGTCCCCGGCACCGGCACGCTGCCGGACATCGTGCCGTCGAGGCCGAGCGCCGTGATGCGCCCGTCGCCGACGGGCGGCGTCGTCACCGATCCGTGCTGCCAGATGACATCTCGGATGTTGTCGACGCGTCCGACGGCAACACCGCGATCGGTGATCAGCCGAGCGGAGCTGTGCTTCGCGCCGCCGTCCGGCTGCAGTTCGATCGCCTTCCACGCGGCATCGTGGGCCACGGTGACCCGCGCCACTGCCGAGGTGGTCCGGCGGCCGGCGTTGTCGGTCACACGCACCCGGATCCGGTAGGTGCCCTGACGGAGGTCGTCACCGGCGGGGTTGCCCGTGCGACGCTCGAACGTCGTGGCACCAGGGGTCGGCGAGGCCACCTTGGCCGGTAGCCATGTCGCGCCCTCGGTCCAACGTTCGCCGTTCCAGGAGCGACCGTCCGCGTCGGTGAGCTCGATGTCCGCGGCACCCGTGCCCGAGGTCATGTCGCTCGCGGTGCCGGCGATCGACGCCAGGTCCGCCACGGTGCTGTCCGGGTACGGCGTCCGGAGGGCGACGGCCGGCTCGTCGGTGTCGATGCGGACCGGGAGGGTCCGAACCGGCTCGAGAGTGCCGTCGTTCGCGGTGGCCTGGAAGTGCAGCTGCGTCACGCCCGGTGCGGAGATCCGCACCGAGGCCTGCGCACCGTCGACCGTCGTCGCGGGGATCGAGGTCGCACCCTCGGCCCACCAGGTCATCGAGCGGACACCACCAGCGGCCTCCGCCGACAGCTGGACGTCGACCGGTCCCGAGTTCCAGCCGCGGTCGCTCGCCGCGGGATTGCGGGTCGCCGTGGTGAGCGGAGTCGTCGGCACGGCGTCCAACGCCATCTCGACCATGGACGAACGGTTGCCCGAGGCGTCCGTGGCGAAGGCCCGGAGCGTGGTGGCGCCGGCCGGAGCGGCGAACGGACCGTCGTAGGCCGTGAAGTCGCCACCGGTCGACACCCGCACGTCCACGGAACCGGGTCCGTCGTCGCTGACCGAGAGGGCGTAGCGACGCTGTGCACCGGCGCCGATCGCGGTCACCGTGAGCTGCGGCGCGGTGACGTCGGCGGCCTGCGCACCGGTGACGTCCACGCTGGGCGACACGGGCGTGTCGACCTCGCCGTCGCCGTCGCGGTCGACCCGGAGCACCGGGGTGCGGTTCGGCATGAGTTCCAGCTCGGCCGGACCCTCCGGCACGTCGACATCGATCCAGCGGACCGCCCGGCTGGGCGCCTGCTGCGTGCCGTCGAGCAGCTCGAGCTGCAGCGGCTCGCCGGTGGCCCGGAACGCGACGCGGTAGGTGCGCTCCGAGGACATCGGAACGGTCGCCATGCTCGCGTCCTCGACGTTCGACGCGTACTGCGTGACGCCGGGGACCTCGGCCTTGGTCTCGGTCGGCGGCGTGACGTGGTTGCGGTCGTCGGCGATCGCCACGTCGGTGCCACCGAGCAGCCGCACGTACCGGAAGGAGTGGGCCTCGTCGGGCGCCCCCGAGGCGGCGAGACCCGGTGAGGAGCCGGTGCAGCTGTCGAGGTCCTGGTTCTCGGTGCCGATCGGGCCCGTGTAGATGCCGCCGGGCATGTCCTTGGCGCTCGGCGTGGTCAGCAGCTGGTCGAGGCGCGCCAGGGCGTCACGATTGCCGGTGAGGCCGGTGTGCTCGGTCGCATCGTTGTCGGCGGTCGAACCGGCCTGCAGGACGCGGAGCTCGGCATCGGGCGCGTTGAGGTCCCGGCCGCGACCCACACGGGTGGCGCTCACGAGCGGGACGGTGCCGTCGCCGCAGACGAGCTCCTGCTCGATCACGTCGCGATCGGTGCAGCCGCTGAACAGGCCGCACACCACGCGGTTGCGGGCCACGACGGTGCCGATCGTGTTCCGACCGGCCTGCAGGCCGACGAAGTGCGTGATGTCCACGTCGGTGCGCAGCTGGCTCCAGTCGGCCTGGTTCGGCTGGATCTGGAACGACTCGGCAGTGGTGCCCGGATGGAACACCGGGTTCTCCTCGTCGAGCAGGGCCTTCATCCGCTGGAACGTGTAGCGCTGCCAGTTCTGGCCGTCGCCGTTCAGGTCCGTGCCGGCCTCGAGCAGCACCGGCTCGGCGGCCAGCTGCTCGTAGTACGGGCCGGCCATCAGCTGGTGCGCGGCGCTGAAGCTGCCGGCGATGTGGCGGACGGCCTCGTTGGAGCCGTTCGCCGGCCACTTGAGGAACTCGCCCGTGTAGAGGACGTTCACCAGCTTCGTCGCCCCGAGCCACGGCGCGCCGAACGTGATGAGGCGCTCCACCGGTGCGTCGTCGCCCTGGTCGAGCAGGTAGCGCTGGGCCACCAGGCTGCCCATCGAGTGCGTGATGATGTTGACCTCGCGATCCGGCCAGAGCTTGCGGATGCAGCCCATGAAGTCCGCGAGCTGCACCGCGCTGTCCCGGTTGTCCTTCCGCCAGTCGTAGGCGAACGTGAAGAGGTTCGAGCCCTCCTGCGACGTGTCGCAGCCGTCGGTGGTGAACCGCTGGAGGCGACCCTCGACGCGGTAGGGCCGGAACCCGGTCATCTCCAGGTGGCTCAGGAGGTCGTCGTAGATGACGAGCGACTTGCTGGCCCCGCTGCCGAGACCGAAGCACTTCTCGTTCCGCAGCGGCGCGAAGGCCCTGAGGTCGTCCATGCCGCGGCCGTTCTCGAGGTCGTCGGGCCAGAGGCTCAGGTGCATGCGGTCCTCACCGCACGCCAGCCACTGCTGCGCTCCCTCGTCGCCGCGATCGGGGGTCGGCGACGCGGCGACCTGGGAGATGCGGCTCGCGCCGGCGCCGTGCACGAACACGACCGGGTTCACCGGCCGCGCCAGGAAGGCCGACGCGGAGCCCTGCCAGTCGACGTCACCGGTGATCACGCCATCGGCGTTGATGCCTCGCGCGGCCTGGAGACGGACGGTCGGCTCGGCGACCAGTTGGTCGAGACGGCGGAGCCTGCCGCCCTCGAAGGCGACGGCCGCGGCGCCCCCGTTCGGGAGATCGATCGCCCCGACCGCGACGCCGGACGGGTTGATGTCGAAGATCGAGACCCGCTGGTCGGGTCCGGCGACGAGCTCCTTGCGGCCGGTCGATGGGTTCACCAGAAAGGTGCTGAACGGTGCCTTCTCCTCGAGGGAGACGTGCATCGCGACGGTGCCGTCGTCGGCGATCGCCATCGCCTCCGACTGCACGTCACCGAACACGTTCAGCTCGGTCGGCGTGCCCCCGACCCACTTCACGGCGCGGGTCTCGTTGCCGTGGGGCTCGACCCAGTGGATGGTGCCGACGACCTCTCCCGTCTCGGTGATGGCGTCGGGCCAGAGGTTCACGCCCACCTGCTCGGGGCGCGGGTTGCCGAGGGCGGTCCGCGACCCGTCGGCGTGCACGACCTCGGACGACAGCAGCACGTCGCCGCGGGAGTTCACCGCTCTCGGCGAGAGCGCCACCCCGCTGTTGCGGTGCTGGAGCAGACGCGTGAAGTCGCCGAGGTTGCCGTCGCCGTCGGGCACCCAGGTGCCGAGCCAGCTGCCCTCGCCCGGCGACTGCGAGCTGCTCGCCGTTGCGGCGATCGTGCCGTTCGGGGCGATGCCCGCGACGGTCACGAGGTCTGCGCCCCCGACCTCGAGGTCCTCGAACGGCTGGCCCGGCCGCGCCCGGAACGCCTTGGGACGGCCCTGGAAGACGTAGTTGCCGGCGATCGTGCCGTCGTCCGCGATGCCGACCGGGTCCACCTGGGTCACGCCCGGGACGGATCCGAAGGCGTCCGCGAGCTGGTAGCCGGCCATCGGGGCGACGAACAGCCGGTCGGACGCGAGCGCGTTCGCCGCACCCGTCGGCGACACGTCCTCGGCGGACGCCGTGGGCGAGGGGAGGGCCAGCGTGGCCGCGGCGACCGCGATCGACACGGCGGTAGCGACCAACGACAGCAGTCGCCGCGCCATCGGCGGCCTCCGTCCGGGGCCCGGTGGCGCGGTCGTGGTCGGGTCGCCTGCTTCGCTGCGGTCGGTGCGGACATCCATCGGACGCTCCTTCGTCGGGGTGAACGCACCTGTTGTCGCACCCCCCTCTCGACAGCAACTCGGCGGCGGCTTGACGGTTCGTCGCGCTCGACGGCCCGCCCGTGGGGTCCGGCCGTCAAGTTGCCGTCAAGCGCGACCGTGTCCCTCCCCTCGTCGTCACGAGGCGAGGAACGGCCACCGGGTGCGCCCCCACGCGCGACGAGGCGTGCGCGGAGGTCCGCGCACGCCTCGTCATCAGGAAGAGGGCCGCGGATCGGCCCGGCCGGGTCAGGAGACGGTGATCTCCCGGGTCATGCCGACCATGATGTGCGGCTTCCCCTCCCCGGCGGTGTCCGGGAGCATGCAGTAGAGGAGATACCGACCGGGCTCCTCCGGCATGGTCGTCCACACCGTGCGACCGGGCTCGACGTAGCCGAGTCCGCCGCCACCGGTCAGCGGCCCGCTCTCCTTGTCGGCGCCCTCGATGACGGCGAGCGCCTGGTCGACCGTCTGGCCCTCCCCGAGCCGCGCGATCGCCAGCTCATGGGTCTGCTTCCCGTCGTTGCGGACCGACACCCGCTGGCCGGCCTCGACCTTCTCGGGCACGACGAAGGCGAAGTCCATCAGCTTCACGTCGACGTCGTCGACCTTCGGGGCCGATCCCGCGCCGTCCTTGGGCACGACGGTGAACGGCTTGACCATCCCCTTCATGGCGTGCGGGACACCATCGGCCCCGGGGATCAGGCAGATGAGGAGGTAGTCGCCCGGCTCGAGGTACTGCGTGGCGGTGACGCTGGCGCCGGGCGCCGCGCCGTTGGCACCACCGAAGCCCTCGATGGTCTCGAAGATCTTGGTGCCGGTCGGATCCTCCACGGCGAGGCCGACGAGATCGTCGAAGGTCATGCCCTCGGGCATCCGGATGATCGACGCCTGGTGCTCCTCGGCGCCCATGTTGGTGAGGACCAGCTCCACCGGGCCCTCCTCGATCTCCTGGATCGTCGTCTCGAAGCTGTACTCCGCGTCACCGCCGGGGACCTTCACGGCGATCTTCTGCGCCTCCGGCGCATCGCCGTGGTCGTGCTGGGTGTGGTCGGTCTGCTCGGTGTCGTCCTTGCCGGCCGCGGCGGAGTCGGTGTCGCCGCACCCGGCGAGGGCGAGGGAGGTGAGGACCACGCCCGCCGCCAGCACGGCGGCGAGCGGTCGGGCCCGCCGGCGGCGGCGACCGGACCCGGTCTCGGGCACAGGGCGGGGCCGTTCCGGCGCCGGATCCGAGGGGGGAACCAGGGTGTCGGTGTTGCGGGATCGGGTGGGCACGTCCATCGGACGCTCCTTTCAACGAGTTGCTGCACTCGTTGTCGCATCCACCGCTGGACGGCCACTCGCCACCCGCTTGACGCGACGGAGCCCCGCAGGGACGGCGCGGACGTCGTCCGGTCAAGCGAGCGTCGAGCGGTCCGCGCCCACGAACGCCTCGGTCGGGCCGACTCGGGCGGATGCGTCCGTCAGACCGGCTCCCGACGCCAGAAGAGGTGGTGGGTGACGCCGCTGCTCGGGCTGGTCACGGTCTCGAGGTGGAACCGGTCGAGCAGCTCCTCGGGGGTCTCCCAGACGCGTTCGCCGCGTCCCAGCTCGATCGGCACGACGGCCACGTGCATCGTGTCCACCAGGTCGGCGTCGAGGAACTCGCGCACCGTGGCGACCCCGCCGCCGAGCCGGACGTCCTTGCCGTCGGCGGCCTCGCGCGCCTGCGCCAGCGCCTCGACCGGGGTGGCGTCGAGGAAGTGGAAGGTGGTGTCGGCGAGCGAGAAGGACGGCCTGGAGTGGTGCGTGAGGACGAAGACCGGCGTGTGGAACGGCGGGACGTCGCCCCACCAGCCCTTCCACTCCTCGTCCTCCCAAGGACCGCGCTGGGGACCGAACTTGTTGCGGCCCATGATCTCGGCGCCGATGTTGTTCGAGAAGTCCCGGGTGAAGTAGTCGTCCAGCCCGCGGGTTCCGCCGGGGTCGGTGCGGTTGGGCCAGCTCGCGGTGGCGCCCGCCCACGCGGCCAGCACGCTCGGGTCCGCGTGCCCGAACGGCCGCTCGAGCGACTGGCCCTCACCGGCGCCGAAACCGTCGCTCGACAGCATGAAGTTCTGGACTCGGAGCAGTTGCGACATGTGCGTCCTCCTCGTGGCTCAGTTCTCGGGGACCGGTGCGGCCAGTCCCGATCCGGCGTACCTCTCCTGGGTCTCGGCGAAGGCGTCCCAGTCCCATGGCACCGGCGCACCGGCCAGTGCCGGTTCGAGGCGCGAGAACGACGTGTGCAGCCCGACCAGCCAGCACCCGTCGATCGCAGCGCCCACGTCGCTCACGTGCTGGGTGAGGCGCAGGACGCACCCGGACTCCACGGCCTCGAGCTCCCACAGGAGGGTGGACCCGGGCACGACGTGGGTGTGCTCGAGCAGGACCGGCGCGTCGATGCGCAGGATGGTGACGGCCATGGGCGGCGGTTCGCCGCTCGTCGACGTGAACACCATCTCGCCGCCCTCGCGCAGGTCGACGGTGATGTCGGCATCGAACGGCAACCACCAGTCCGCCAGGCGCTCAGGGTTGGTGACGGCGTCCCAGACCGCCGCCACCGGATACGGGAGGTGGCGTTCGAAGCGGATCGTGCCACCGTCGTCAGTCCGCTCGAGGGTGCCGTCGCGCGAGGCGACGGGTCGGTCGGTCATCTGGATCCCTTCGGGGTCGTGCGGACGGGTTCGGTCGTGCGTGCCAGGTGCCGCTCGAGGGAGTCGAGCCGGTTGGCCCACTCCCGGCGGTACGGCTCGAGCCACTCGTCCAGCTCCATCAGCGGTTCGGGTCGGAGTCGGTAGAACCGGCGCTGCGCGTCCCGCCGCACCTCGACGAGTCCGGCGTCGCGCAGGACCTTCAGGTGCCTCGAGACACCGGGCTGGTGCATGCCGACCTCGTCGACCAGTTCGCCGACCGACCGCTCCCCGTCGCGGACCGCGTCCAGGATGCGACGCCTGGTCGGATCCGCGATCACGTCGAGGACGGCGAGCGTGGCGGGCATGTACCTAACATACATACCGCCATATATATGTGCAATCGGATGTACGCCGCTCGCGTGGCGCCGGCGACGGGGCAGCCGGGGAGAGGGCGCAGCCGGACTACGGCGCAGCGGTGCCGACCGGCGTTCGCAGCAGCACGCTCTGGCAGGTGAAGCCGAGCCCGCCGTGCTCGTCGAAGAGGTGGGCGGAGCTGGTCGCCGCACCGAGCGAACCGGCTCGGGAGGTCGTGCGAAGGCCGAGCCACGCGCCCGACATGGGACGATGCACGTGGATCGTGGTGTCGGCGTTGATCGCGGAGACCGGCGGCTCGTCGGAGAAGTCGGCACCCGCCGCCATCCGGAGCAGGAAGGGCGCGGCGTAGGTCCAGTCGGTCAGCGCAGCGGTCGTGACGAAGCCCGAGGGGGTCTCCCCCTCGACCACGGGCACGGCGAGCCGGAACCAGACGGTCTCGTCGTCGATCGAGGGGTGGAGGTCGATGGCGTGGTGGAAGGCCGGGTCCTCGGCGCCGGGCTGCGTGTACGGCAACCACGCCGGGGTGTCGGGCCCCGGGGACTGGGGCGCCGGAGCGGGGTGGTCGAGGACGTCGACGCCGTCGACGGGCAGCTCCTCGGTCCGGAACCGGAGCGCGGTCGCTCGGACGCACAGCTCCTCGCCGGCGTACATCGCGACATCGACGAGGTCGGAGCTCCTCCCCGAGCGACCCGACGTCGTCTCGACCCGCAACGGCGCCATGGGTGCCGCACGCATCATGTCGACGGTCAGCCGGACGACCTGGCGAGGGACGGTGCTGTCGTGGCGTTCGGCCGCCCGTGCGATGGCGGCCAGCATGGCGCTGCCGTGCAACGTGCCCTCGTACCACGGGCCCCTCGTCAGCGGACCCGGGACGAGGAGCTCCCCGTCGAGCCGGAACAGCGGCTCGTCCCGCTTCGGCGTGTACGTGGCGGTCACGGCTGTCAGCACCTCGAGATTCGGTGTCCCGGGCGCCCTCCTGAACCCAGCGACATGGACGGTGCACGACCGTAGACCGCTCGCCCGACGACCCCCACTTCCACGTCGTGCATGGCGACGCCGTCAGGTCGCCGGTGGAGGCGGAGGTCGCAGATCGGCAGGCAGTGCCGTGGGTAGAGAGGTGGGATGAGCAGCTCGACCGTCGAACGTGCGCTCGCGCAGATCACCGATGTGCTCGGGCAGGTCACCCCTGAAGATCTCGAGCGACCGACACCGTGCTCCGAGTGGACCGTCGCCGACCTCTCCGACCACGTGGTCAACAGCGTCGCCGGCATGGCCACCATGGCGAGCGGGGGCCAGCCGGACTTCACGAACACCACCCACCACGACGACCCCGCCGCCGCGGTCCAACGCGAGGGCCAGGCATTGGTGAACGCACTCGGCTCCAGCAGCGGGACCTTCCCGGAGGGGATGGCTGCCGCCGAGCTGGCCGTCCACACCTACGACCTCACGACCGCCCTCGGTCGGTCGACCGCGGACCTCGACCCCGAGATCGCCGAGACGGGCCTCGCCTTCATGAGCGCATCCATGACCGACGACAACCGAGGCAGCGCGTTCGGGCCGCCGCAGCCGGCGCCCGACGACGCCACTGCGTACCAACGCATCGCCGCCTTCGCCGGTCGAACCGTCTGACCTCGTGACCCGCGCCTCCTGGCGGGAGGCAGGCGCCGGCGTCGAGCACCGTCGCAGCGAGGACGCACGCACGCGACGGGGGGCGGGGTGATTCTGCGCGCCAGCGGGTGGGACCTGCCGGCGACGCCGATTGACTGGGAGGCATGGCCGAGACCACCTGCGCCCGCTGCGGACGGCCCATCCACGACGACGGCCGACCGCTGGTGACCGACGGCGACGGACGCCGTTGCCACCAGTCGTGCTTCGGCACCGTCAGGCTGATCCGCGACAGCGAACCCGCCCGGGACTGACGCGTCGCCGTCCCTGCGCCGTCCCTGCGCCGCCCATCGAGGGCCGGTGCCGTGACGCGCTCGGGTACCGTCCGGCGATGCGCACGATCGGCCTGCTCGGGGGGATGAGCTGGGTGTCGACCGCCCACTACTACGAGCTGATCAACCGTGACGTGGCGGCGCGGTTCGGTGGCGACCACTGCGCACCGATGGTCGTCTGGCAGTCGGACTTCGACGCGATCACCGCACACCAGCGCGCCGGGGAATGGGATCGGGCCGGCGCCCTGCTGGCCGAGGGCGCCGCCGCGCTGGTCGGTGCCGGAGCCGAGGTCGTGGGCATCGGCGCCAACACCATGCACCTCGTGGCCGACGCCGTTGCCGACGCGCTCGGCGACGCCGAGCTCGTCCACATCGTCGACGTGGTCCGGGACGAGTGCCTGGCCCGGGCCGTGACGACGCTCGGGTTGCTCGGGACGGCGTACACGATGGAGTCGGCCGAGCTGTACCCGCCACGCCTGGCGGCGGCGGGCATCGACCTGGTGGTCCCCGACGCCGAGGATCGGGCGGCCGTCCAAAGGATCACCTTCGATGAGCTGATCCACGACGTGGCCACCGACACGTCGGCGGCGGAGTTCCGACGCATCGGCGCCCGGTTGACCGACCTCGGTGCGCAGGCGGTCGTGCTCGCCTGCACCGAGCACGGTGCGCTCCTCCAGGAGGGCGACCTCGACGTCCCCGTCCTCGACAGCACGGTCCTGCACACCCGAGCCCTCGTCGACGCCGCCGTCGGCGCCGGCGGTCCCCGAGCCACCACCGACGCCTGACACCCCGGTCGCAGCGATCTGGTGGCCGACAGCATCCGTCGGACATTGCTTGGCGCGCCGAGGGCCCTGACCCGGAACTGACGCGAGCGCGCGGCTCACCTATGGTCCGAGCGGGGCCCCCGAGCGCCGGCACCTGATCGAGCGGTCGACTCGGCGCACCGAGGCACAGAGGCGTCCGATCCCGGCGCCGAGCGATCGAGGTGCTGCGATGGACGAGAAGCTGCAACCGGTGTTCGACGAGGTCGTTGCCCGGAACGCGGGCGAGGTCGAGTTCCAGCAGGCCGCCAGGGAGGTGTTCGAGTGCTTGGGTCCGGTGTTGGCCAAGCACCCCGAGCTCGCCGAGCAGAAGATCATCCAGCGCGTGTGCGAGCCCGAGCGTCAGATCATCTTCCGGGTGCCGTGGCAGGACGACCGCAACGAGGTCCACATCAACCGGGGGTTCCGGGTCGAGTTCAACAGCGCCCTCGGCCCGTACAAGGGCGGCCTGCGGTTCCACCCCTCGGTCAACCTGGGCATCGTGAAGTTCCTCGGCTTCGAACAGATCTTCAAGAACGCCCTCACCGGACTCCCGATCGGTGGCGCCAAGGGCGGCGCCGACTTCGATCCCAAGGGCCGCACCGACGACGAGATCATGCGGTTCTGCCAGAGCTTCATGACCGAGCTCTTCCGCCACCTCGGTGAACAGACCGACGTCCCCGCCGGCGACATCGGCGTCGGAACTCGCGAGATCGGCTGGATGTTCGGCCAGTACAAGCGCATCACCAACCGCTACGAGTCCGGCGTGATCACCGGCAAGGGCACCGAATGGGGTGGTGCCCTCGTTCGCCGAGAGGCGACCGGCTACGGCGTCTCCTACTTCGTGAACGAGATGCTGCGCGCCCGCAACGACTCCCTCGACGGCAAGACCTGCGTCGTCTCCGGGTCCGGCAACGTCGCCATCTACGCCATCGAGAAGGCCCAGGAGCTCGGAGCCACGGTCGTCGCCTGCTCGGACTCGTCGGGGATGATCGTCGACCCGAAAGGCATCGACGTCGAGTTGCTCAAGGTCGTGAAGGAAGAACGACGACAACGCATCGACGCCTACGCGGATCTTCGAGGACCCGACGCCACGTTCGTGGGTGGCGCGTCGGTGTGGAGCGTCGCCTGCGACATCGCCCTGCCGTGCGCCACCCAGAACGAGTTGACCGGACGCGACGCCACGGCGCTGGTGCGCAACGGGTGCGTGGCGGTCGCCGAGGGCGCGAACATGCCGACGACCCCCGAGGGGGTGCGGGTGTTCCAGGAGGCCGGTGTCATCTTCGGGCCGGGCAAGGCAGCGAACGCAGGGGGTGTCGCCACGTCCGCGCTCGAGATGCAGCAGAACGCGTCGCGGGACCACTGGACGTTCGGCTACACCGAGCAACGGCTCGCCGACATCATGGCCGGCATCCACACCCTCTGCGCGGAGACCGCCGACGAGTACGGGGTCCCGGGCGACTACGTGATGGGCGCCAACGCCGCGGGGTTCCTCCGCGTGGCGGAGGCGATGCAGGCGCTCGGCTTGGTGTGACCGATCAGGGGACGGCGTCGGACCCCGACGGCAGCGGGTTCGAGGTCACCGACCTCCAGCTCGCGGCACTCCTGCGCCGCTCGGCGACAGGATCACGGTCGTCACCTCGACGGCACACGGACGCCGTGGTGTTGAGCTGAAGCCGAATCGGACTGGTGGCCACACGTCGGTCAGAGCACCCAGATCCTCGCCGGCCCAGCTGGCCCGGACTTCGATGACCTCGCGCTGGTCGGTGGCGCCGTAGAACTCGCGCCGCCCGTTGCCGGCGCTGCCCCTCGTGCGGACCCCTCGGAGCGCGACCCGAGCGAACGGGTCGATCGCCGTGCACCAGGTCGGCGAGCTCGCGACCCGTGCCGGGACGAGCCGCAGCAGCCGACCGAGGCCCGTCCGAGGCCCGATCGCAGCGTCGAGCTCGAGCGGGCCGGCGCGACACGTGAGACGACCCGGCTCGCGGCGCGCCGCCACACCGACGATCCGCACGTCGTCGAACTCGTAGGTCGACGACACGAAGTCGGCCACGTCGTCGCTGGGCGCGAGCAGGGTGCGGAGGCCGGCGCCGGATTCGACCATCACGTCGCTGAAGGGACCGAACGGCGACGACACCCATCGACCGATCACGATCCGGTGGCCGGCCGCTGTCCCGACGCCGCAGATCTCACCGCTGAACGTCTGCCTCAACGTGCTCCACCTCTGCGACCCGACGCAGCCACACGACAGCGCGACGACGGACGTTCACACCGGATACTTCGAGCAGCACGCTGCCATCGGATGCCCGCCCCAGCGAGAGTGGGAGCGACGAGGAGTCCCAGCAGGATGGGCTCACCGGTCAGACCCCAGCCCCCGTGTTCGGACGGAACAGCGACCGCTCGCCACGGCCCCCGAGGTCGACCCGTACGCCCGTCTGACGTGGAATCCGTCCGGTCCTGTGTCCGCGCCCTCCCACCTCCTCCTATTGT
The DNA here is from genome assembly GCA_023450775.1 of Actinomycetes bacterium. Taxonomy (GTDB): domain Bacteria; phylum Actinomycetota; class Acidimicrobiia; order Acidimicrobiales; family Microtrichaceae; genus Dermatobacter. The sequence goes on from JAEXGP010000370.1 coordinate 14,451, forward strand.
TCCGTCATCGGCTAGAGTAAATCCGGCGCTTGGCCTGGGGAAGGGACCTCGGTCACAACGAGGATGACTTCGGCGACGCCGGTCCGAGCCGCTGGAGTAGACCGGAGCGGACCGCCCCGATCAGCGTTCGAGAGGTGGAGATGGACGAAGCCAGCGAGCGCATCGCCGTCGGGCCCGAGGGCGCTCCGCGTCACCGGCGGCCACGGGGGCTCCTCGGGGCGCCGATCGACCTTCGGGCGACGATGTGGGCCACCGGCGCCGTCATCGTCGTCGTGATCGGCGTGTTTCTCGGAAGCGGCGGACTCCAGTGGTTCGATGCTGCGCTGGCCGGTTACCTGATCGGCGTGCTGCTCGGGGTCTTCGCCACCGTGTACCGGTACTTGATCTGGCTGCAGCGTCCACCCACCGCCCGGCTCAACCAACGGGGCTGGGAGCTGTTCCGATCGAGGGGCATGGTGCGCCGATCGATCGGCGTGGTCGGTCTCGTCGGCACGAACCTGCTGGCCCAGGGCTTCATCCGCCGACGGTCGGCAGCCCGATGGGCGGCTCATCAGCTGGTCTTCTGGGGCTGCATCCTCGCTGCCGCCGTCACGTTCCCACTGACGTTCGGCTGGTTGCACTTCGAGTCGGTCGGCCAGGACGGCGGCGAGTACCGAGCGTTCCTGTTCGGCGTCGGAACGGCGTCCTTCCAGGCGGAGAGCGTCGTCGGCTTCATCACGTTCCACCTGCTGAACATCGCCGCGTTCCTCGTCATCGCCGGCGTCCTCGTGTTCCTCTACCGCAGACTGCGGGACCCCGGAGCGCTCGCGGTAGAGCGCGAGGGCGACTTCCTGGCACTCGCCGGCCTGTTCGCGGTGTCGATCACCGGACTGCTCCTCACCGCGTCGAGCCTGTGGCTGCAGGGCGCCTACTACAGCTTCCTGAACAACCTCCACGCACTGACCGTGATCCTCGGTCTGCTCTACGTGCCGTTCGGGAAGCTGTTCCACATCTTCCAGCGGCCGGCGAACCTCGGCGTTCACCTCTACCGCGACGCCGGACTTGCCGGGCCGCAACAGGCGTGTCGGGTCTGCGGAGAGGAGTTCGCCTCGCAGATGCAGATGGACGACCTGAAGGAGGTGCTACCGATGGTGGGGTTGGACTACTCGTCGAATGCCGGGAACTGGCAGGACACGTGCCCACGGTGCCGGCGGTCGTCGGTGACCCTGGCGCAGTCCCGACGCGTCGGCGGGTTCGGCTGATGGCCGGCCTGCCCGTCAGCGAGGACGAGCTGATCGAGCGGTTCGGTCCCCACCTGAACCGGGAGCCGCCGGGCGGCTGGAACGCCGGGCTCGACTTCGAACGCGAGGTTGAAACCCACTGCTGCTTCTGCGGCCAGCAGTGCGGGATCAAGCTCAAGGTGTCGAACGACAAGGTCGTCGGGTTCGAGCCCTGGTACGAGTTCCCGTTCAACGAGGGCAAGCTCTGCCCCAAAGGCGTCAAGCGCTACCTCCAGGGCGACCACCCCGACCGCCTGCTCGAACCGATGTTCCGCGACCCAGCCGACCCGACCGGGTTCCGGACCGTCGGCTGGGACGAGGCGCTCGACCGAGTCGTCGAGCAGATCCGAAGAATCCAGACGACCTACGGACGCGACTCGTTCGCGCTGCTGTCGGGCGTCTCATTGACGAACGAGAAGTCCTACATGATCGGCAAGTTCGCCCGTCTGGCACTCCAGACAGCGAACCTCGACTACAACGGCCGACTCTGCATGGTGTCTGCCGGGATGGCCAACAAGAAGGCCCTCGGCATGGACCGGGCCTCGAACCCTTGGTCCGACATCCCGCTCGCCGACATCGTGTTCGTCACGGGAGCGAACGTCGCTGAGTGCGCACCGATCACCACCAGCTACATCTGGCGGGCTCGCGACCGCGGCGCCAAGGTGATCGTGGCCGATCCGCGAGTCAACCCGCTGGCCAGGACCGCGGACCTGTACCT
>JAEXGP010000400.1 GCA_023450775.1 Actinomycetes bacterium
GGCCCCGGCCGAACGGCACCACGACCTCCTCGGCCATGCGGCCGGGGCGCGGCGACATCACGTAGACGCGGCTCGACAGGTAGACGGCCTCCTCCACGTCGTGGGTGACCATCAGGATCGTCACGCCGGTGCGCGCCCACACCTCCAGCAGGAAGTCCTGGAGGTGGCGCTTGGTCTGCGCGTCGAGGGCGCCGAACGGCTCGTCCAGCAGCAGCACGTCCGGCTCGGGTGCCAGGGCGCGGGCGATGGCCACGCGTTGGCGCATGCCACCCGACAGCTCCTTGGGCAGCGCGTCGGCGAACTCGGTCAGCGACATGATCCCGAGCAGCTCCTCGACGCGCTCGGCCCGCCGCTGCTTCGACCATCCGGCCACCTGCAGGCCCCATCCGATGTTCCCGGCCACCGTCGCCCACGGGTAGAGCGAGTACGCCTGGAACACCATCCCCCGGTCGGCGCCGGGACCGATGACCCGGTCGCCCTCCACCCGCACCTCGCCCGAGGTGGGCGACTCGAGGCCGCCGATGATCGACAGCAGGGTGGACTTGCCGCAGCCCGACGCGCCGAGCAGGCAGACCAGCTCGCCGTCGTCCACGTGCAGGCTCACGTCGTCCAGGGCCAGCACCTCGCCCGCCCGTCCACCGAACCGCTTGGTCACGCCGCTGACCACGAGCTTCGCGGGGCGACCCGCCCCCTCCGCGTCCGCCTCGGAACCGGCGATGACCTCCACGCCCGCGTCGTCCACGACCGGCCCCTCCCAGTCGTCGACGCCCTCCGGCGCCCCCGCGTCGCGCACCGGCATGTCGCTCACGGTCGGGCCCACGGCGCGCTCCGGTTCCGCAGCCAGCGCAGGAACAGGTCCGAGCACAGCCCGATGATCCCGAACACGACCAGCAGGGCGAACATCTTGTCGACCGCCCGGAACCGGAGCGCCCGGTTGATCTGGTAGGCGAGGCCCGAGTCCGCGGCGAGCAGCTCGGCGACCACGAGCATGAGCCAGGCCGCCGCCAGGTTGACCCGCGCGGCGTCGATGAGGCCCGGGACCGACCACCGCAGCACCACCCGCCGCAGGACCGTCCAACGGCGGGCACCGAGCGTGTAGGACGCGTCGATGAGCTCGCGGGGGACCGACCGGGCGATGTCGGCCATCATCAGCACGTTGAAGAACGCGGTGCCGATGACGATCAGCCAGATCTTCGGCGCCTCGCCCAACCCCAGCCACAGCAGGAACACCGGCGTGAGCGCGCTGGCGGGGATGTAGCGCAGGAACCCCACCGGCGCCTCGAAGAACGACTCGAAGCTCACGAACGTGCCGATCAGCAGGCCGAACACCACGCCCAGCGCGATCGAGATGGCGTAGCCGACGACGATCCGCACGCCGGACGCCCACGCGTCCTCCCACAAGGTGCCGTCCGACGCCAGGTCGCGGAGCGCCGCCAGCGTGGCGGGCGGGGTGGGCAGCACCTGGGGCTTGGCCATGGCGACGGCCAGCACCCACCACGCGCCGATCACGACCACGATGCCGGCGACGCCCAGGCCCAGCCGCCACGGTCGAGCGATGCCGGAGCGGATGCGCAGCAGATGGGACTGGGCGTGCCCGCGCACGCCCCGTCCCGTCCCCAGACGCTGCCCGCCCACGCCCGTGCTGATCACGAGGCGTTCTTGGTGAACTCCGGCAGGAACAGCCCCGACAGGTCGGCCTCCTGCTCGGCCAGTCCGGACTTCACCAGGAAGGGGTTGATGCGGCGGGCCATCTCTGGGAGCGACGTCGGGTCCCCCTTGCGGTCCTCGAAGGCGTTGATCGCCTGCTCCCTGCTGAACAGGGTGGTGCCGGCCTCGAAGTCGGCGTACTCGGCGTCGCTGACCTCGGCCTTCTCGGCCATGATCGTGCGGGCCTCGTCGGGGTTGGCGGCGATCCAGCCGAGGGTGGCGTACCAGGCATCCACCAGGGCCTGCATGGCCTCGCTGTCCTCCGCCGCCTCGGCGGTGGCGACCAGGTGGTCGGGGATGACGCCGGGGAAGTCCTCGGAGCTGAACAGGACGTGGGCGCCGGGTCGCTCCATGGCCTGGACGGTGAAGGGTGCGAAGACGCCGACGCAGTCGAACTCACCGCCGGCGAAGGCCGCCGCCGCGGCGTCGGTCTTCACGCCGGTGAAGTTGATGTCCTCCTCCGTCAGGTCGTGCTCGGCGAGGCCCTGGAGCAGGAGGAAGTGGTCGACCACGCCCGCCTCCGCCGCCACGGTCCTGCCCTTCAGGTCCGGGATGCTCGTGATCGACTCGTCGCAGATGATCTGGTCGTTGCCGGTCGAGTTGTCGTTGACCACGACCACCCGCTGGTCCGCTCCCGAGGCGACGGCGAAGATCGTGTCGTTCAGCGTCTGGGCGTTCACGTCCACCTGGCCGGCGACGAGGGCGTCCAGCGAGGCCGTGTAGTCGGTGAAGTACTTGAGGTCCACGTCCAGGCCGTGCTCGGCGAAGATGCCCTTCGCGTCGGCGACCGCCAGCGGGAACCAGCCCGGCCAGGCGGAGTAGCCGATGGTCAGCGCCATCTCGCCGCCCTTGCCGCCGCCGGCGGTGCTCGTGGTCTCGGCGTCGGACTCGTCGTCGCCGCCGCAGGCCGCGGCGAGCAGCGCTAACGACGCGAGCAGTGCGCACAGCGCGGCGAGCGCTGGACGGGACCGGCGTCCCGCTCGGCGACCGACGGGTCGGGAGGTGGTGGTCACGATGCGCTCCTGAGGATCGGTCCGCCGCTGCGGAGTCGGGTCGACCTCCCGGAACGTACGGAGGCTGTGTTTCGTCCTCGTTTCACCGACGCGAACCGGCGGTGTCGATTTCGATGATGATTCGAAACCCGTTCGACGTGTTCCGGCGTCCGCGGGGCAGGGCGGTACTGTCGTGCGCCATGGTCACCGCCGCCGAGGAGCCGCGCCGAGTGGGTCGTCCCCGTGCCGCCGGCGGTGGCCGCAGCGGCCTCGACCCGGTCGAGGAGATCCTGCAGGTGGCGGGCGAGCTCTTCGGTGAGCTGGGCGTCGCGGGCACGTCCATGACGCGCATCGCGCAGGCCGCGGGTCTGCGGCAGTCGTCGCTCTACTACTACTTCTCGTCCAAGGAGGAGCTGCTCGCCGGGCTGGTCGACCGCGCCGGTGTCGTGCCGCTGGAGCTGCTGCGGGGCATCGTCGCCGATGGCGGCTCGCCCGCCACCCAGCTCTACCGGTTCGTGAGGGGCGACGTCACCGCCCTCACGCGGCTCCCGCTCGACATCAACGAGATCCACCGGATGGCGCGCCACGACCCCGACGGGTTCGCTGGCTACTGGCGGGACCGCGAGGCGCTGGTGCGGCTGCTCGCCGGGATCGTCCGGGCCGGGGTGGGGGAGGGTGAGATCCGTGAGGTCGATCCTCGCCGCACGGCGCTCACCGTGATGGCGGTCGACGAGGGATCGCAGAACTGGTGCCGCGGGCGGTCGCGGCCGTCGCTCGACGTGGTCGCCCGGGAGATCGCCGACGTGGCGGTCGGGGGTCTGCTCGCGCCCGGCACCACGCTCGAGCAGGTCCGCACGGCGGCGTCGCGGTTCGACTGACCGGTGCGGGCGGACCCGTCGGGCTCGTCGACGTCCGGCGGTCGTGAACGCTCGGTTACGGATCGGAGAAGGCCCGCCGCTGACGTTGACCCCGTGTGGCCGCTCGGCGTTGACTGTGTTTCGATACAACCTCGAAACCTCCGATCGACGAGGAGCGGGAGTGGGAACCAGCGAGCAGCCACCCGAGAGCTCGACCGCCACGACCTGGGCGGCCCGGGACCACGCGCGGGCGATGGGCACCGAGCGGGTGCGCACGCAGCCGACGCTGCCGGCGACCGACGCCACCGACCTGCCCGACGAGGTCGATGCGGCGGACGTCGTGTGGGACGAGGTGATCGCCGGCGGCGGCTACTCGTCCAAGGTGCTCGCGCGTGGGACCCACCTGATGATCGAGGACACCGACGGCGACGGCTGCGTGGGCCTCCTCGTCCACCGCGCCGACCAGACGGCGGAGCGCCTGAACATCGCCGACACGGTCAAGGTGCAGTGGCAGGCCTACCCGACGGTCGGCTCCCTGCTCCTGTCGGACATGGGCCGCGTGATGATGGCGATCGTGGCCGACACCTCGGGACGCCACGACGCCTTCTGCGGGACGACGAACCGCAGGACCAACGAGGCCCGCTACGGCGACGGCGAGGTGGACGGTCCGACCCCGAACGGCAGGGACCGCTTCGCCGTGGCGCTCATCAAGCACGGCCTGGACCGGCGCGACGTGGCCCCCAACCTCAACCTCTTCAAGGGCGTCACGGTCGGTGACGACGGGGCCATCGTCCTGGACGCGGTGCCCGCCACGCCGGGCGCCCACGTGGTCATGCGTGCGGAGATGGACGTGCTCGTGACCCTGGTCGACGTCCCGCACCCCCTGGACGATCGGCCGGACTACACCGTGACCCCCGTTCGGGTCCTGGCCTGGCGGGGCGAGCCCGCCGCGCCGGACGACCCGGTCCGCAACGCCACGCCGGAGGGACTGCGGGCGTACCTCAACACCGAGGACCTCTGGACGGCAGCGGGGATGGCGGCGGCGGGGGTGGACCGATGAGCGGCGAGCCGGTGCTCGACGAGACGGTGCTCGACGAGACGGTGCTCGACGAGACGGTCCGGGCCAGGGCGCCCTGGTCGCACGTGGTGCGTGCCGGCGAGACCCTGCGCATCACGGACCTGGGTGGCAACCAGGCGGTCGACTGCCTGATCCACGACGCACACGACCTGCGGGAGCGCTACAGCGCGCCGGACACGATGGCGGCCCAGCGCAACATCTTCCTGACGCCCGGGACCGTGCTGCTCTCGAACGAGGGCAACCCGATGATGACGCTGGTGGACACCACCTGCGCGCGCCACGACACGATCGGCGGGGCCTGCTCCAAGGAGTCCAACACGCTCCGCTACGGGCACCACACCTGGCACCAGCACGCCTGCGTGGAGAACTTCGTGCTGGAGATGTCACGCCACGGCCTGTCCAAGCGCGACATCCAGTCCAACATCAACTGGTTCATGAACGTGCCGGTCGAGGGCGACGGGTCGCTCGGCATCGTGGACGGCATCTCGGCGCCGGGCCTCTGGCTGGACCTCCGGGCGGAGCGCGACGTGCTGGTCGTCGTGTCCAACTGCCCGCAGATCAACAACCCGTGCAACGGCTTCGACCCGACGCCCGTGCAGATGACGGTGACCCGACCGGCGGCGACGTGAGGGTCCCGGAGGGTCCGCCGCTCTTCGAGCGCGTGCTCGTCGCGAACCGCGGCGAGATCGCGTGCCGGATCCTGCACACGCTGCGCCGGCTCGGGATCGGCACCGTCGCCGTCCACTCCGACGCGGACCTGGGGTCGCCGCACGTGGCGATGGCCGACCGGTCCGTCCGCCTGGGTCCCGGTCCGGCCCGCGACAGCTACCTGGACCTCGACGCGCTGCTGGACGCCGTCCGCTCGACGGGGGCGCAGGCCGTGCACCCCGGCTACGGCTTCCTGTCCGAGAGCACCGAGCTCGCGGCGGCGCTCGAGGAAGAGGGCGTCACGTTCATCGGGCCGACCACCGAGCAGCTGCGGATCTTCGGCCAGAAGCACCTGGCGAGGGAGGCGGCAGCCGCAGCCGGCGTGCCGCTGCTGGCCGGATCGGGCCTGCTCGGCTCGATCGACGAGGCGCTGGAGCAGGCGTCGTCGATCGGGTACCCGGTCATGCTCAAAGCGGTGGCCGGCGGTGGCGGGATCGGCATGACGGTCTGCCCCGACGCCGCCTCGCTGCGCGGGTCGTTCGAGCGCGTCCAACGGCTGGGCGAGGCGAACTTCGGCTCGGGTGCCGTGTTCCTGGAGCGCTACGTCGCGCGGGCCCGCCACGTGGAGGTGCAGATCTTCGGCGACGGCGAGGGCGATGCGGTCACGCTCGGGGAGCGCGACTGCTCGCTGCAGCGCCGGAACCAGAAGGTGTTCGAGGAGACGCCCGCGCACGGTCTTCCCGACGAGGTGCGGGAGCTCGTGCACGACTCGGCCCGGCGGCTCGCCGCCGCGGTGCGGTACCGGTCGGCGGGCACGGTCGAGCTGCTGGTCGACGCCGAGCGGTTCGACGTGGCGTTCCTGGAGGTGAACGCCCGCCTGCAGGTCGAGCACCCGGTGACCGAGGCCGTCTGGGGCGTCGACCTGGTCGAGTGGATGGTCCGGCTGGCCGCCGGCGACTCCGACCTGCTGGAGCGGTGGCGGGCGACCGATCCGCACCCCCGGGGCCACGCCATCGAGGCCCGGCTCTACGCCGAGGACGCGGCGCGGGGACACCGCCCCTCGTCCGGCGTGCTGACCCGCGTGCGGTTCCCCGACGGCGCCTCCCGGTTCGAACCGGCGCCGCTCGGCGAGGCCGGCGCGCCGCCCCGCGTGGACACCTGGGTGGACACCGGCACGGAGGTCAGCCCGCTCTACGACCCGCTGCTCGCCAAGGTGATCTCGCTGGGAGCCGATCGAGAAGAGGCGGCGGACCGGCTGGCCGCGGCCCTGGCCGCCACCGAGCTCGACGGGCTGGAGTCCAACGTCGGCCTGCTGCGCGCCGTGCTGGACACGCCGCTCCTGCGCACCGTGGCCGCCACCACCTCGGACCTCGACGCGGTCGACGTGCCGTCGCCGACCTTCGAGGTGCTGGAACCGGGCACCATGACCACCGTCCAGGACCATCCGGGCCGTCTGGGCCACTGGGACGTCGGCGTGCCCCCGAGCGGCCCCATGGACGACCTGTCGTTCCGCCTCGGCAACCGCGCCGTGGGCAACCCGGCGTCGGCCGCCGGTCTGGAGCTCACGCTGAGCGGACCGACGCTGCGGTTCCACGACGACGCGGTCGTCTGCCTGACGGGCTCGCCGATGCCCGCCACCGTCGACGGTGAGCCGGTCCCGTGGTGGGAGCCCGTGCCGGTGCCGGCCGGTGGTGAGCTCCGGATCGGGACCGGGACCGGGCCGGGGCTGCGTGGGTACCTGGCCGTGCGCGGCGGGATCGACGCCCCGCCCTACCTCGGCAGCGTGTCCACGTTCACGCTGGGCGGGTTCGGCGGGCACGGCGGACGTGCGCTGCGCTCGGGCGACGTGCTGCGCATCGCCCCGGCGGGTCCCGATCTCGGCGAGCCCCGTCCGGTGCCGGCCGAGGACCGACCGGAGCTCACGGACTCCTGGGACCTCGAGGTGACGATCGGACCCCACGGCGCGCCCGACTTCTTCACCCGGGACGACATGGACCGGTTGCTGGCGGCCGAGTGGAAGGTCCACCACAACTCGTCGCGGACCGGCGTGCGCCTGGTCGGACCGAAGCCCACGTGGGCTCGCTCGGATGGCGGCGAGGCGGGCCTGCACCCGTCGAACATCCACGAAAACCCCTACGCGATGGGCGCGGTTGACTTCACCGGCGATATGCCGGTGAT
>JAEXGP010000056.1 GCA_023450775.1 Actinomycetes bacterium
GCGGCGCGGGCCCGGGCGTCGAGCGACTGATCGGCGAGGGCGTACACCGAGGCGACCGTGCCCGACTCGTCGGCCATGAAGTCGTCGAAGCGGACGTCGATCGAGCGCTCCGCTGGCAGCAGGTGACGGTCCCTCGCCGCCGCCCCGAGGAGCTCGGTCAGGATCCGCTGCCAGTGCCGGCCGATGGCGACCGGGTCCGGTGACTCGACGTGCGCCCGCGCCGCGTACGCCACCATCGTCGCCATGCTCACGGCCACGTCGCCGGGGTCACGGTGGGTGACGACGAACGTGGCGTCGCCGAACACCTCCACCAGGGGGCCGAACTGCTCCAGGTGCTGCGGTGACTTGAGCACCCACCGCTCACCGCCGCGCAGGAACTGCAGGACCTGCAGCACCCTGCGCAGGTAGCGGTAGTGCGGGGTCTGGTCGTGGGCCAGGTAGTGCTCGCGCCAGCCCGGGATCGGGGCGAGCGTGTCGAAGAACATCGACGAGCAGTCGATCGACAGCAGGTGGATCTCCTCGTGGGCGTGCCACGTGGACATCTCGTGCATGCGGTCCAGCTCGGGGGTCCACAGGCGGCCCATGGCGAGCGACGCGTCGCACCGGGCGGTCCGCGGCGCCAGGCTGCCGTCGCCGAACAGCGGCTCGCCGGACGCGGGCACCGGCTCGAGCGACTCCCAGAACGGCAGGAACCGCAGCGCCGGATCGGCCGAGACCAGGTTGTGGAGGTGCGTCGTGCCCGACCGCGGCAGCCCCGCGATCACGATCGGCGCCCGCACCTCCTGGTCGAGCGCCTCGGGGTGGCGGCGGACGACGTCCTCGATGAGCAGCCGGTTGGTCAGGAACTGCACCAGCTGGGCGTGGACGCTGACCGTGCCGAACGCCGACAGACCGGCCTCGGTCCGGTAGGCGCGGCACACCGCGTCGAGCGGCTCCTGCCACCCGTCGGGACCGAAGTCGTCCAGCCCGCCGGCCTTGTCGATCGCGTCGGCGACCAGGCGTTCGGGGACCAGCTCGATGGCGTCGGCCATGGCGGCCCCGAGGCCCATGATCTCCTGCGCCTCCGGCGAGAACCGGGGTGCGGCCAGGTCGTCGAGCAGGATCGGCCCGGGCGGGTCGTCGGTCGGTGCGGCGTCGGTCACGGGCGGGGACGGTAGTCACCGCGCTCCGCTCCGGCGCCGGTTTCCGTCGGGAGACGACGGGAACCGGCGCCGGAGGGCACGGTCGGCGCCTCAGCCGAGGTCGAGCCGACGGGCGAGCGCCATGTGGTCCGCGGTCTCGAGCATGGTGCCGACCAGCGACCAGACACCGGCGAACGCCTCGGGCGGAGCGCTCTGGCGCATGCCGCCCAGGAGCTCGACCCGGTCGTCCAGGTTCATCGCGGGGATCATCAGCGCCAGCGACCGGCCCATCTCCTCGGGCGGGATGTTCGACACGATCGCCGTGTGGATCTCCAGACAGCGTTCCGGTCCGATCGCCGTCTCGAGCGCCGGCATCACGACCCGCTCCTCCAGGTCCTGGTGACGCAGGTAGATCGACGTGAAGTCCGCGAGCTCCAGGTACAGCGCGTGCGTGCGGAACCGCAGCTCCACGTCCGGAGCGTCGACCGCGCCGGCGGCCTGCTCGGCGAGGTCACGGACCCGGGCGTCCAGCGCGGCGTGGTCGGAGACGATCGCCTCGGCGAGCGCCGGCAGCTCCGCCTCGAGCACCGGCTGGATCGCGCCGTCCTCGTGGTGGGCGTGGCTCTCGAGGAGCGCCACCACGTCGTGGACTCGCGCTGCCAGGTGCGCCCGGCCGGACCGGTCGGCGGGATCGAGTCGGCCCATCTCGAGCGTGGTGTCGAACAGCTCGGAGCGGATGCCCTTGTGGATGTCGCGGTACAGGTCGATGACGACCGGCCGCAGCACCTCGGCGGGCACGCGCTCGCCGAGACCGGTGATGGTCATGCCGGCGACCGGGGACGGTCCGGCGGTCTGGTCGGGGGTGAAGAGATCGGTCATGTCGGGTTCTCCCGTTCGAGGCCGGTCCGTGTCGCCGGCACCTCTGCATCGTCGGGGTTCCGCGCCGGCGCCGCTCCTGAAAGGCCCGTCACCGTTTGCTAAGAACTCGCTCACCGCCCGCGAAGGGCGCTCGGAAGGGGAACCACCGGCCCGTGCTCGACGCCGACCACCTGCGACTCATGGAGAGCGGCGCGCTGATCGTCGGGGTCACGACGGACGACGGGACGCCGTACGCGACCCGGGCCTGGGGGCTGCGCGTGGTGGACGCCGGCGACGACGACCGGCTGGCGCTCGTGCACGTGCTCATGCCGGCCGACGACCCGATCGGCCTCGCCGGCTTCGAGCCCGACCGTGCGGTGGCGATCACCGCCGCCGACGTGATGACCCTGCAGTCCGCGCAGTTCAAGGGCCGGTCGCTCGGCGTCGAACCGGCCACCGAGGACGACCTGGAGCTGTCGGCCCGCTACTTCGAAGGGTTCTCGGCCGCCGTGGAGCGCTCCGACGGCCAGCCCCGCGGCCTGCTGGAGCGGCTGGTGCCGTTCGAGCTGGTCCGCTGCATCGTGCAGGTCCACGAGGCGTACGACCAGACGCCGGGCCCGGGAGCGGGCCAGGAGCTGGGCCGGTGAGCGCCGAGGGCGCACACGAGCCCGTGGCGCCGCTGCCACCGCCCACGCTCGACGACCTGCGCATGGCGTTCGACGGCGCCGTACCTGCGGTGATGGTGACCGCCGACGCGAGCGGCCTGCCGAACGTGACGTACCTCTCCCGGGTGCGGCGGGTCGGCGACGAGCGTGTGGCCCTGTCCAACCAGTTCCTGTCGAAGACCGCGCGGAACCTGGCTGAGAACCCCCGGGCGAGCGTGCTGGTGCTCGACCCGACGAACTACGACCAGTACCGGCTGCAGCTCGTGTTCGAGCGGACGGAGCGCCGGGGCCCCGTGTTCGACCGGATGAAGGCCGACGTGGACCTCATCGGCGCGCTGCACGGCATGAGCGACGTCTTCCGGCTGCGGGCGGCCGACATCTACCGCGTGGTGGACGTCGAGCGCGTGCCCACGCAGCCGTACCGCCCGGCGCCCGCCGAGCCGTGGGGCGGCCGACCC
>JAEXGP010000062.1 GCA_023450775.1 Actinomycetes bacterium
TCGGCGGGCCGCCGGAGCAGGTCTTCGCCGAATGGGACCCGGTCCCGCTCGCCGCGGCGTCGATCGGCCAGGTCCACCGGGCGGTCACCTGGGACGGCGCCGCCGTGGCCGTGAAGGTGCAGTACCCGGGCGTCGACCGGGCGGTCGCGGCCGATCTGGAGAACACCGACCTGCTCTTCAACCTCATGGGCATGCTCTTCCCGGGCATGGACCCGGGCCCGATCGTCGCCGAGCTGCGCGAGCGACTGGTGGAGGAGCTCGACTACCGCATCGAGGCGGAGCACCAGCGCACGTTCGCGGACCACTACCGCGGCCATCCCTTCATCCACGTGCCCGCGGTGCACGACGACCTGTCGACCGCTCGGGTCCTCACGTCCGAGCTCGTGCAGGGCGCACCGTTCTCCGAGGTCGTGGAGTGGCCCGACGAGGAGCGGCAGCTCGCGGCCGAGTGCCTGTACCGCTTCGCGTTCGGCGGGATCTACCAGCTGCACGCGTTCAACGGAGATCCCCACCCCGGCAACTACCTGTTCCACCCCGGTGGGCAGATCACGTTCCTGGACTTCGGGCTCTGCAAGCGCTTCACGCCGGACGAGGTGCGGGACTTCGAGGACATGATCCAGGCGATGGTGCTCGATCGCGACGTCCCGCGGTTCCGCAAGGTGATCGAGCGGATCGGTCTGCTGTCACCCGACCTCGACGTGTCCGATGACGAGCTCGTGGAGTATTTCGGGCACTTCTACGAGTTCGTGATGGAGCCGGCGGCCATGGAGATCACGCCCGAATGGTCCTCCGACTCGGTCCGGCGCTTCTTCGACCTCACCGGTCCGCACGCCGAGATCATGAAGGCGGCCAACCTGCCGCCGTCGATGGTGATCGTGCAGCGCATCAACATGGGGCTGTTCGCCCTCTTCGGCGACCTTCGGGCGCGCAACAACTGGCGCGCGATCGCCGAGGAGATCTGGACCTTCACCGACGGCCCGCCGTCCACGCCGATGGGGGAGCGGATCGCCGAGTGGGAGCGGACCCGTGCCGGGGCCTGACCTGGCCGTGCGCTGCGTGGGGCGGCGTGCTACTCGACGATGCGGATCGGGTTGCCCAGGATGGCGGCGGACCAGGTGGTCACGTCGTTCACCGTGCCGTTCGTGAAGCTCGCCTTCACCTTGATCCAGCAACCCGTCGGCGACGTCTTGGTGCACGTGTAGTTCGTCGGGATGGGAACGTCCACGATCAACACCTTGCCCTGGTAGTTGGTGGTGCTCACTCCGGTGACCTTGCAGACGCTCGGCTGGGCCGTTGGTGTGCCGCCGTCGAGTGTGAACGAGCACCCGGAGAAGGTGGAGGCGAACTCGGCAGGAGGAATGATCTGCAGAGTGCCGGTGACGCCCGCTCCGGCGTCGCCCATGTCGTAGAGCGACACTCGCAGTGTGCGACCCGCATCGTTGGGAAGGACTCGAGCCAGATAGAACTCGGCGTCAGCACCCTCGGCGTTGGTGAACAGCGGCAGGCGACCTCGAGCGGAGATCGTGACGTTGGTGCCGTTGACCGCGGTGATCCCTGTACCGAAGCCTGCCCGAAGCGAGAAGCGGTTGTGGCCTCCGGTGTTCACCGACGCGTTGTAGGTGGTCGGATCGGCCACCGTGGCGTTGGTGCGGATCTGCAGGATGTACTTGCCCGACTTCACGTTTGCCGCCGGGATCGTGCACACCGTCACCCATTGTCGGAACGTCTCGGCGAAGGTCCACGGCGCCACGCCGTCGCGGACGGCCTCAGCGTCCGACTTGCCATCGCTCGGATGGAGCCACTCGTAGATCGTCGTGCCGTTGGTCGGGTTGTACGGCTTGAAGCTCTGCGGCTTGCAGGTGGCGTTGTCGATGACCGGGTTGTCGGTGTCGTTCCAGTCCGAGTCGTCCGGCTCGCGCACGACCACCGAGGTGTTGACGTCCGCGCCCTCGTGGTCGATGTCCCCGGTGCAGTACGCCGTCGTGCCGGATGCGAATCGCGTCAGGGCGTCGGGATACCAGGTCTTGAGGGTGTTCAGCTGCGTGGCGTTCGGCATCTTGTTCGACGGGCATGCGCTGCCGATGTCGGTGAAGATCGGGTCGTAGACTTGGATCTTCAGGTCCTGGCCCGACGGCGGGCTCTTGACCTCGACGGCGTACAGGTAGCCGTTCTGCGCGTACTCGTCGTTGGTGGTGCCGGTGCAGCCCGAGTTGCCGTTGTTGCAGACCTTGGCCTGGTAGCGGTCGCCCCACTCCTTGTTGGACTTGGGGCCGCCGACCATGGACCACAGCTGCGGGTCGTAGCCGATCTCCGGATCGTTGCCGAGCCGGTTCTCGGGCGAGCCCATGGGGATCGGGGCGACGTACTCCGCGACCGCCTCGCGGGTCATTCGGATGTCGTCGATGCCGATCAGACCCAGGAAGAAGGTGGGGACGTCGGTCGAGATCTTGACCCGCAGCCGGTTCGGGTTGGACTCCTGGCTGACGGCCACGTCGGTGTTCTGCGCCCCGCCCTGCGCGTAGCCGTTGCGGGCCGTTGCCGAGCGGGCCGTCGTGGTCGCCGTCGGCATGTCGCCGGGCAGGAAGATCACGCCGGCGTGGGCGCCGGCGTCGGCGGCGCGCTGGATGCGCTCGGCCCGCAGGTACCAGTTGGACACGTCCACCGCGAACCCGGCGAACAGGACCATCGTGATGAGCGTGAGCGCCATCCAGACCATGGCGATGCCACGTTCCCGGCGGTCGCGCTCGCGCCAGGGCTTGATGCGCCGACGCAGCCGGCCCGGTTCGCCGCCCGAGCACTCCGAGCGGCGCGGACCCTTCAGCACTGGTCGCTCGGCAGGGGCTCGAGCCGCATGATCGTCTTGCCCTCGACGTAGTTGTACTGACCGATCAGCTTGGTCAGGTAGCTGTGGCGGATCAGCACCCACACACCCACGGAGTCGGCGGTGGCCGCGTTGCACACCGAGGAGTTCGCCATGGTCCAGCCAGGTCCGCCGTCGGGGACCATCTTCTTGGACGTGGCGTCCCACTTGTAGCGGAAGCAGTTGGCCGTGCAGCCGCCGCTCATCGTGGCGTTGGCGGACGGGAAGCCGCCCGACGGTGCGCCGTTGGTGCCGCTGGGGTTGACCCGGTAGATGACCATGCCGACCGGCACCGCGCTGGTCAGCGCGCCCAGGTCGGCGGACACGGCGGCGGCGACGTTGCCGGCGGAGGTGGAGAGCGTCGCCTTCTCCGGACCGAAGGCGGCGGCGGCCAGGCGGGCACCGCTGCGGCTGGCCCCGGTGGCGGTGGCGCCGGTGGCGTAGACCAGGCCGAACTCGATGATCCCGAGCAGGAACACCATGAGCACCGGGAGGATGATCGCTGCCTCGATCAGGGCCGCGCCGCGGTCGGAACGGGCTCGGCGGTGGCGGTAGACCCGGCCGAGTCGAGAACCCCGCCATCCCTTCCCGCCCCGCCCGCTGTCAGCGGTCCGGTGCTTCATCACAAGTACCGTGTCGGCAACGGGGCCCAGGTACTTGAGCCTCACGACCCGACCTGCGTTGGGTCGAAGTACCCAGAGGGGATCCAGGGGGACCATGCCCGTCGACGCCGAACTCCAGCCCGTGCTCGACCTGCTCGCTGCCATGGAGTCGCCGCCGCCCATGGAGAGCGGTCCGGAGGTCGCACGGGAGGGCTTCGCCATGCTGTGCGCGGCGTTCGGCCCGGGACCCGAGGGGGTCGACGTCGACGACCTGGCGGTCGCCGGTGCGGAGGGCGAGATCCCGGCCCGCCGCTACCGCCCGCACGGCATCGGCGACGGTCCGGCACCGGCGCTGGTCTTCCTGCACGGCGGGGGCTTCGTGATCGGCTCGCTCGACACGCATGACGGGCTCTGCCGCGAGCTCGCGGTGGGTGCGGGCGTGGTGGTGGTGTCGGTGGACTACCGGCTCGCGCCCGAGTTCCCCGCGCCGGCGGCGGTGCTGGACGTGGACGCCGCACTGGCCGACGTGATCGCCCGGGCCGACGAGCTGGGCATCGACCCGACGCGGGTGGCGGTCGGCGGCGACTCCGCCGGCGGCAACCTGGCCGCGCTCGCGGCGCTGCACTGGGCGGACCGCCGACGGACGGATCCGGCGCTGCCGGCGCTGCGGCTCCAGGTGCTGATCTACCCGGTCGCAGATCTGGTCGGCGACGCCGAGCGCTTCGCGTCGCTGCGGTCCAACGGCGAGGGCTACCTGCTGACGGCCGACACCATGGACTTCTTCATGCACCACTACGTGCGCTCGGCCGGCGTCGATCCTGCGGATCCGTCGATCAACCCGCTGCGCGCCGAGCTGGCCGGCGCGGCGCCGGCGCTGGTGCTCACCGCGGAGTACGACCCGCTCCGCGACGAGGGCGAGGCCTACGCGGCAGCGTTGGAAGCGGCCGGCGTGGAGGTCCGGGCGGTGCGCTACGACGGCGCCATCCACGCCTTCGTGCAGATGGCGAACACGGCGATCGGACGCCGGGCGATCGAGCAGATCTGCTCGTCGCTGCGCACCGCGCTGGCCTGACGGTTCGCCCTGTCGCTCGGCGGGTGGACGGCGTCAGGGACGGGCCGAGCCCGCCGGGGATAGCGTTGCGCACATGACATCGACGATGGGGCAGGTCAGGACCGAGGGTGCCGACGTGCCCGAGGGCGCCGCACCGCAGGGCAACGAGGAGTCCGGTGGGCCCGCCATCGAGACCTTCGACCCCAGGACCGGCGCGCTCCTGGCGGTCGTGCCCGACCAGTCGGCCGCCGAGGTGCGCGCCGCGGTCGCCCGGGCCCGGGCCGCGTTCGGTCCCTGGTCCGCGCTGACCTACAAGGAGCGCAGCCGCCACCTGCTCAAGGTCCGCGACCGGCTGCTCGACCGCGCCGAGGAGCTCGTCGGCGTCATCTGCGCCGAGACGGGCAAGCAGCGCGCCGAGGCGGTCACCACCGAGCTGATGGCCGTCTGCGAGACCATGGACTGGTACGCCAAGCACGGCGAGCGGATCCTGCGGCCCCAGCACGTCTCGTCGGGCACCCTGGCGCACAAGTCGGCGTGGAAGCGCTACGAGCCGATGGGCGTGATCGGCGTGATCAGCCCGTGGAACTACCCGTTCACCCTGTCGATGACGCCCGTCGTCACCGCGCTGTTCGCCGGCAACACGGTCGTGCTGAAGCCGTCCGAGGTCACCCCCACCGTGGGCCTGGCCATCGGCCAGCTGTTCGAGGACGACATCTGGGGTGATCTGGTCCAGGTGGTCACGGGCGGCGGCGCCACGGGCGAGGCGCTGGTGCGCGGCGGCGTCGACAAGGTGACGTTCACCGGTTCGGTCCGCACGGGCAAGCGGGTCATGGCCGCCGCGGCGGACACGCTCACCCCGGTGCTCCTCGAGCTCGGCGGCAAGGACCCCATGATCGTGTGCGAGGACGCGGACGTGAGCCACGCGGCGCGGGGCGCGGTGTGGGGCTCCATGCAGAACGCCGGCCAGACGTGCATGTCGGTCGAGCGCGTCTACGTGGCGGAGGCGGTCTACGACGAGTTCCTCGCCCGGGTGCTGGCCGAGGTGGCCACGATCCGCCAGGACGACACCGGCCAGGGCGACATCGGCGCCATGACGTTCGAACCGCAGGTGGAGATCGTCCAGCGGCACCTCGCCGACGCGGTCGACAAGGGCGCCAAGGTGCTCGCCGGCGGCACCCGGACCGAGCGCGACGGACTCTGGTTCCCGCCCACGGTCGTGGTGGACGTCGACCACACGATGGACCTGATGACCGAGGAGACGTTCGGGCCGGTCCTGCCGATCATGAAGGTGCGCGACGCCGAGGAGGCGGTGCGCCTGGCCAACGACTCGCCGTACGGTCTCAACAGCTCGGTGTGGACCGAGGACGAGGACCGGGGTGTGCAGATCGCCAACCGCCTGCAGGCCGGCAACGTCTGCATCAACGACTGCATCGTCTCGTACGCGGTGACCGGGCTGCCGTTCGGCGGAGTGAAGAGCTCGGGCATCGGGCGGGTCCACGGCCCCGAGGGTCTGCGCGAGATGTCGAACGTGAAGTCGGTGCTCGGGCGGCGCGTGAAGGTGCCCCGGGAGCTGTGGTGGTTCCCGGTGCCCAAGCACCTCGACGTGCTCGGCATCGCCACGCTGCGCGCCCGGTTCGGGAGCGACCTGCGCACCAAGCTCGGGCGGTCGCGCCGCCCCTAGGTCAAGCTCGTCAGCCCTGCATGTCAGGTCTGCTCGTCAGGTCTGCTCGTCGCGGAGCGTCGCCGCGACCAGCCGCGTGACCGCGTCGGCTGGCGGCGCCTCGCCCCCGCTGAGCGGCTCGACCGTGCAGAACACCTCGGTCGTGCCGTTGCCCCGGCCCTGCAGGCTGAACAGCACCGAGCTGGTGGGCGCCTCGACGAACTCGACGATCACCTCGACCAGTCCGGCGGTGCGGTCCAGGTAGCTGATCTCGCCGAGCGAGTGGGCCGTGTCGAGCAGGAGCATCAGTGCCTCGTCGGCCGGCGCCTCGATCGCGATGGACTCGTCGTCGAGCAGCTGCACGCCGATGCGCGGGCGCGGCGGGGGAGCGGGCGGTGCCGGACGTGCCGCCGCGGCGCCGCCGCGCCGGGCCGACCC
>JAEXGP010000202.1 GCA_023450775.1 Actinomycetes bacterium
GAACCCGACGGTCTGGCCCAGCCCGACCAACATCCAGCCGAGGAACGCGCTCGGCGCCGCCTCGGGCGTGACGTCGGCGTGCAGCGCGTTGCCCGCCAGGAGGAGCGGCGCCTGCGTGCCCGAGAAGAGCTCCGAGCCCATCGTGCGGACCGGCAGCACCGATCGACGGATCAGCTCCCACAGGTCGAGCCGCGCTGCGAACCCGAGCCGGGCCGCCGCCGTCACGGGCGGGAACGGCGAGAGGAGGGCCGCCATCATCTCCTCGCCGAAGCGGTCCCACTCGGCCGCCAGCCGGCGCCACGACTCGGCGTCGCCGACGCACTCGGCGGCGATCCGTTCGGCGGTCTCGTCGACGTCGCGGTGCAGCACCGCCGCCGGTTCGTCCGGCCGGACGTGGGCCAGGACCTTGGGTGCGTGCCGCCACTCCAGCCCGTGGGAGGCCAGGTCCAACGATCGCATGACCGGCGACGCGGCGGTCATCGGGTAGTACGACGAGAACAGGTCGGTGACGAACCCGGGCGCCGTCACGTCGTCGGCCGACTGCACCGCGCCCCCGGGGCGAGCGGTCGCCTCGAGCACGAGGACGTCCCAGCCGCGATCGGCCAGCAGGTTCGCCGCGACCAGACCGTTGTGGCCGGCGCCCACGACGACGGCGTCGCAGGTGGTGGTCATCGGGTGCGGGGCCCGGCGGGCGTCGCGTGGCGCGCACGGCGCGCAGTGGGTCCGGCCATCGGGTGCACCTTCCCCCGGAGCGCCGCACGATGCGTCCCACCGGGCGGTCCTGATGACGTTCGGATGTGCCCGCCGGTGCGTGGCAGTGGTTCGACCTCGTAGTATCGGCCCGTCCGACGCGTGACGAGCCAGGGGGGCTTCATGACGGCGCAGGTACCGCTGACCGACTACCTCGTGCTGGGCGACGAACCGCACCTGGTCGCGCACGAGTGCGACTCGTGCGGCGCCCGGTTCTTCGACCGTCGCAACGCCTGCGCGAGCTGCTCGGGCACCACGTTCCACGACGTCGACGTCGCCACCACCGGTGAGCTGCGGACCTTCACGATCGTGTCGTTCGCGGCACCGGGCGTGCCGGTCCCGTTCGTGGCCGCCGTCGTGGACTGCGACGGGACCAGCGTGCGGGGCAACCTCATCAACGTGGAGCCCGACGCCGAGCACGTGCACACCGGGATGAAGGTCCGGCTGGCGACCTACTCGCTCGGTGCGGACGACCAGGGGACCGAGGCGATCGGCTTCGGGTTCGAACCGATCGAGGGAGCAGCCTCATGAGCATCGATCCGCACTCCATCTGGATCCTCGGGATCACGATGACCAAGTTCGGCAAGCGACCTGACGACGACACCGTCGATCTGGCCACCGAGGCGGTGCTGGGCGCGCTCGCCGACGGCGGCGTGACGATGGCCGACGTGGACGTCATCGCGGCGGGCAACCTCATGGGAGGGGCCATGCCGATCGGCCAGATGGTGCAGAAGCAGGTGGGCCAGACCGGCATCCCGGTGTTCAACGTGGCCAACGCCTGCGCCACCGGTGCCACCGCCATCCGCACGGTGGTGATGGCGCTCAAGGCGGGTGAGGCCGACATGGGTCTGGCCGTCGGCGTGGAGAAGCTCGCCGGCGCCGGCCTGCTCGCGGGCGGGTCCCGCACGTCCGACTCGAACACCTGGGAGCCGTCCGGGCGCTACGGCGCGGTGGCCCCCGTCGACGGCCGCATCGGCACCGAGACCATGCCCGGGGTGTTCGCGCAGATCGGCATGGAGTACGGCCACCGCTACGGCGGCACCAGCTTCGAGCTGTTCGCCCGCATCTCGGAGAAGAACCACGCCAACTCCACGCTGAACCCGCTGGCGGCCTACACCAAGGCGATGACCCTCGAGCAGATCATGGGCGACGTGATGATCGCCTACCCGAACACCAGGTCCATGTGCTCGGCCAACTGCGACGGTGCCGCGGCCGCGGTGCTCGTCACGGGCGAGGCGCTCGGCCGGCTGTCGAGCGAGCAGCAGCGACGGGCGGTGAAGGTGTCGGCCTCGGTGCTCACGACCGACCCGTGGGAGGAGGCGTGCCAGGTCCTCCCCGACGTCAACACGCTCACCCGTAACGCCGCCGCCCAGGCGTACGAGGCAGCGGGCGTGGGTCCGTCCGACCTGGACCTGGTGGAGCTCCACGACTGCTTCGCCACTGCGGAGCTCGTCCACTACGACAACCTCGCCCTGTGCGAGCCGGGGGGCGCGGTCGACTTCTTCGAGTCGGGCGGGCCGTTCCGGGACGGCGCCACTCCGGTCAACGTCTCCGGAGGTCTCGAGTCGAAGGGCCACCCGATCGCGGCGACGGGCATCGCCAACGTCTGGGAGATCTGCCACCACCTCCGCGGCGAGGCGGGCGACCGTCAGATCCCTGACGCCAAGGTGGGTCTCGCACACGTCATCGGGCTCGGCTCGGCCTGCGGCGTGCACATCCTGGAGCGATCGGCGGCCTGAAGCCGGCACCCCTCACGTCGTCACGTGGCGTGACATGCGTCCGGTGGCGTGAAGTTCACTCGGACAGACCGAGGTGCACTCCGGTTCACCGCGCCGACGATCGGGTAGTCGACGGTCGGCGGGGAGGAAGGAGCAAACCGATGCTGGTCGACACGGACATCGTGACCTACGGCCCGCTCGAGGTCGAGGCCGACGAGCAGGGGCCGACCGTCGCCCGCCGCTGGGCGGGCAACATCGCGGTGCCCGCGGTGCGTGACCCCCAGATCGGCCTGGTCATCTCCGAGCTCGTCACCAACGTCGTACGGCACACGCCCTGCCCGACGGCGTCGGTGGCGGTGGTCGTGCGCGGGTCCGCCGTGCGGATCGAGGTCAGCGACGGCGACCCCGGGCGGCCCCGCGTCGTCGAGGGCAAGCTGCCGCCCGGACAGGGTGGCCTGGGGCTCCGGATCGTGGACACCATGGCCACCCGGTGGGGGGTCGACGACCACGACCACGGAAAGACTGTGTGGGCGGAGTTCGACCCCGCAGCCTGACGGGATCGGTCGCAGGACGGAGTCGGGAGCGGGCCGGGGTGGTCTCGAGCGACCGGCCGTCCTGCGGCGGCGTCAGTGGACGATCTCGAACCGGTCCGCGGTCGAGGTGAGCTCGAGGAGCCGCAGCAGCACGGTGCTGGGGGCCTTGAGCCGGACCGGACGGTGACCCGGGGCCGACAGCAGCGCCCGGAGACCGGTCGAGTCGCAGAAGGTCACGCCGGAGACGTCGATCGTCAGCGTCTGGTGCTCGTTCTCGAGCGCCTCCGCCATGGCTGCGGCAAGGTCCGGAGCGGTGAGGAGGTCGAGCTCGCCGGCGGCGACGATGACCGGTCCGACGGGATCATCGGTGTGGTCGAGTGTGTGGGATGACATGTGACTGCTCAGTTCTACGCGCTTGGGGCTTGGCGCCCCCCGGCAAGAGCTGAACCGCAGGGCCCGACCGAGGACGTCGCAGGGGCGTCGGTGCCTCCTGGGCCATCCGTACGCGATCTCGGATGACACGGTCGACCGTAACCCCCGCTTGGCCGCATGGGAAGGGCGGGGTCCAGCGCGTCGCGCGCACCGACCCGACCGCGATGCCCCCCGATCCCAGTCACGGCGCGGGATCCCTGCATCGGGGCCGTCCCGAGCCGTTAGGCGAATCACCCGGCTGGGGGACGGTCCCGTGCCATCCGGGTGGCTCGGGATCGCCTGTCCGGCTGGTCGGAAAGGTGGTCGACCACCGGCCCTGGGTGATGTAGACAAGTGTCTGCATCGTTGGAGAGAGGGGTGGGTCCGGACGCGATCGGCGGGGAGCGGAACAGATTCACGTCCGGTCGAGCGCCTCGCGCCGGCGCCGGGCACTGCCGTCCGCGGCACGCCGGTCCGCCTGATCGCCGCTCCCGGTCCGCGTCCGCCGCGGACCGGGAGCGCTGCGGCCGTCCGGGCGGCTGGGGGGACGAACTCCGTTCCGGTGCAATGATCGGCGTCCATGTCGACCGATCCCGATGGCGGAACGACCCCGCGCAGACCCGGTCCGCGCCGGGCCCAGGGCATGCCGACGGGACCGGACGAGGTGCGTCGCGCGGTCCTCGACGCCGCGGCGGCGCTGTTCGCCGAACGCGGGGTGGGGGAGGTGGCGCTCCGCGACATCGCTGCCGCAGCCAGGGTCAACCTGGCCCTGATCCACCGCTACGTGGGCTCGCGCGACGAGCTCGTGCGCGCGGTGTTCGCTGATCTCACCGACCAGCTCGTCCGCGAGATCCACGACGCGCCGACGTCGGCGAGGGGGTTCGAACCCGACACGGTGATGGGCCGCTGGACGCGGGTGCTCACGCACCTCGTGCTGGTGGACCCCGATGCCGCGATCGAGATCGGCGGTGCGCCGATCCGGGAAATGGCCGCGGTGACCCAGCGGGTCTACGGCCAGAGCGAGGAGGCGGCACGGCTCCGCGCCGCCCAGTTCATGGGCTCCGCCATCGGCTGGCGGCTCTTCGAGCGCTACCTGATCACGTCCGCCGGTCTGGACGACCTTCCCATCGACGAGGTCCGCGACGAGCTCGTGCGGACCCACCGCCGGCTCGGCGCCGCGCCCCTGCCCTCTCCGGCCGACCCACCGACCCGCTCCTGACGACGCGTCGGGCCCGACCAGCGACCTCGGGCCGGACGACCGGTCACTCCGCGCGGGTGGCGCGACGTGTGGAGCGGATCCGGCGGTGGTAGGCCAGGTCCGGGCCGCTCAAGAGGTGGATCGATGGACAGGGACTCCGGTCGTCGAAGGCTCGTGGCGTCGTACGCCGGCGCGGGCAGCGCCCGCACCGTGGCGGACCGCCTGGTCGCGTCGGGGGTCTCGCCGGACGACCTCCGCGTGGACTGCCTGCACGACCTGGCCGTCGTCGGCCGGGGCGCGCAGCGCCTCGAGGCCCGGCACGCGTCGGTGGGCATCCCGCTCGCGACCGGGCTCGCCGACCAGCAGACGTTCGCGGGGTGGTTCTGGTCGGCGATCGGCTTCGCCGCGGGCTTCGTCCCGTTCGCCGTCATCGGGATGTTCGTCGACGTGGGCGACCTGTCGCCGGTCGCCGGCGCCGCCACCGTCGGCGTGTGCGGCGGCCTGGGGGGCGCCGCCATCGGCGTGGTCTACGGACTGGGCCACGGCCCCGAACCCGCGGTCCGCAGCAC
Source organism: Actinomycetes bacterium (assembly GCA_023450775.1). Taxonomy (GTDB): domain Bacteria; phylum Actinomycetota; class Acidimicrobiia; order Acidimicrobiales; family Microtrichaceae; genus Dermatobacter. Next base: position 5,180 of record JAEXGP010000202.1, read on the forward strand.
CGCACCGACGTCGGTCCTCTCGGTGTCCGCCGACGCGGGCGAGGTGACCTCCGAGCTGCTCCTCGTGCTCAGGTCGGAGCCGGTCGCGTCGATCTGGGTCGAGACACCGTGGATCGAGGAGCCCCGCCGGTCGG
>JAEXGP010000222.1 GCA_023450775.1 Actinomycetes bacterium
TGGCGGCGCCGTACGCCCACGTGACCGCGCCGCTGCGACGCCTGGTGGACCGCTTCGCCAACGAGGTGGTGCTCGCCCACTGCGCCGGGCGGGAGGTGCCCGACGACGTCCGTGGCGTGCTCGCGGACCTGCCGCGGCTCATGGGTGCGGCGCGCAACCGGGAGTCGCGCGCCGACGGCGCGGCCCGCGACCTGGTCGAGGTCGAGCTGCTGGCCGAGCGGGCGGGGCAGCGCCTCGCCGCGGTCGTGGTCGGCGTCGACGAGCGCAACGTCCGGCTGCAGCTGCGCGACCCCGCCGTGCTCACCCGGGTTCCGGCCGAGGAACCGGCCCTGGCGCTCGGCGACGAGGTCGCCGTCACCCCCGACCCCACCGGTTCTGTTCTGCAGATCACAACAGGAAGGTTGTGATCCGCCGATCAGAACGAGGGCCGGGCCCCGCGGGCGTGGGGTTCGTCAGGTGCCGGTGGCCCAACGGCGTGCGACCTCGGCCGAGGGCTTGGGTGTGCGGTCCCGGCGGATGAGCCCGAAAGCCGCGTCGTAGCCCAGGTTCCACTCGTAGTTGTCGACGCCGGTCCAGTGGAAGAAGCCGCGCACGTCGATGCCGTCGGCGATCGCGTCCCGGGTGATCTCCAGGCAGTCGTCCAGGTACCGGCAGCGCCGCTCGTCGTCGTCCTGCGCGGTCCAGGTCCCGAGCCCGCACTCGGCGACCACGATGGGGCGGTCGGGCAGCTCCTCGGCCAGGCGTTCCAGGCACACACGAAGCCCCTCGGCCCACGGCGCCAGCCCGAGCGGGCCCACCTCGGCGTCGCTCGGGTAGGGCCCGAACGACAGGTCCGCGCCCACGCCGAGCGCGTGGTAGTAGCTGAACCCGATCAGGTCGAAGGAGCCCGCCATCTCGGGCACCTCGATCTCGGCCCGGCCCGGCACGGCCAGCACGCCGTCGCGCAGGCCCCGGATCCAGGTCCGCCACACCAGGTCGTCGACGAGCCGCGCGTTGGCCCTGGCCGGAGCGGCCTGGCGCTCGTCGGTGGCCGGCCACACCGGGTACACCGGCATCAGGCCGTGGATCGTGCACGTCGGCTGGTCGCCGGAGCGCAGCAGACGCCACGCCTCGTGGTTGGCGAGCAGCACCGCCTCGAGCGCCTCGGCGAACACGCCGAGGTCGCGGCGCCCCGGCGGGATGCTGCCCATCAACCAGCCGAGCAGGGCGTAGACGACCGGCTCGTTCACGGGCTTCCAACCGTGGACGAGGTCACCGAACGTCTCGCCCACCCAGTCCACGTGACGGGCCCAGTGCAGCGACCGGGCCCGCCGGTCCAGGAAGCCGCCCTCGTCGTCCGCGAACCAGCCCGGGAGGTCGAAGTGGTGCAGGCAGGCCCACACGCTGACCCCCGCGTCCCGGGCCGCGGTGAGCACTGCCCGGTAGTGCTCGACCGCCTCGGCGTCGTGGCGACCCTGGCGTGGTTCCAGCCGGGCCCAGTCGAGCGACAGGCGGTGATGCGTCAGGCCGAGCCCGGCGAACTGACGGAGGTCGGATGCGTGGTCGACTGCGAAGCCGTTGCCCTCACCCGACCGAGGCACCCGACCCGACTCCTCCCACGCGTACCAGTCGCTGCGGGGCGGGGCGCCCTCGGTCTGCAGGGACGACGCGGCCGTCCCCCACATGAAGCCGTCCGGGAACCCCGCAGTCGTCATGACCTCACGATGTCATGGCCCTGCCGTCCGGGGTGCTCAACGGAGCGTGTAGCGCACCGACAGGTGCTTCACGCCGCTCACGAAGTGGGCGCCGGAGAACTGCGGCTCCCCGTCGAGCTCGATCGTGTCGACCCGTTCGAGCACCTTGGCGAGCATCGTCCGCACCTCACGGCGCGCCACCTGGGCGCCCAGGCAGTAGTGCATGCCCAGGCCGAACGAGAGCAGCTTGTCGGCGTCGGGGCGACCGATGTCGAAGCGCATCGAGTCCACGAACACGTCCTCGTCGCGGTTGGCCGACGGGTACGACGTCAGCACGGCGTCGCCCGCCGCGATCTCCACGCCGCCGAGCACGGTGTCCTCCTGCGCCCAGCGCATGAAGCTGCGGACCGGGCTCGTCCAGCGGATCGCCTCCTCGGCCGCGGCACCGGCGAGCGACGGGTCGGCCTGCAGCGCGCGCAGCTGGTCGGGGTGGCGGAGGAGCTGCTCCATGCCGCCGGACAGCGCGTACGAGGTGGTGTCGTGCCCCGCGGTGGCGACGATGATGTAGTACCAGAGCCGTTCGCGCTCCCCCATCGGCTCGCCGTCGACCAGGCCGTTCGCGATGACGGTGGCCAGGTCGTCGGTCGGCTCCTGCTGGCGCTGCACGGTCAGGTCGCCGAAGTACTGCTCGAACGTGCCGATCGTGGACGTGATCAGCTGCATGGGATCCGAGAAGTCGCCGAGGTACTCGGGATCGGCGGCGCCGAAGAGTCCCTGCGTGAGCTGCAGCATGAGCGGCTCGTCGCTCTGCGGCACGCCGAAGATGCTCATGATCACCCGGATCGTGAACGGCACCGCCACGTCGGCCGCGAAGTCGCAGCGGCCGCCCATCTCGGCCATCTTCTCCACGTACTCGTCCGCGATCCGGTCGATCGCCGGCTGCAGGTGCTTGACCGCCGCCGGCTTGAACCAGTCGTTGGTCACCTGGCGCAGCTTGTTGTGCACGTCGCCGTGGAGGTGCACCAGCGTCCGGGGCAGCTCCACGCCGAGCGCCTGCATCATGTCGTACTGCAGGTCGGGGCCCGGCGCGGACTTCTCGGTGTTCCAGAAGAGGTCGCTGCGCCGCGACACCTCGAGCACGTCCGCATGCCGGGTCACGGCCCAGAAGGGCTGCCACCCCTCGGCCTCCACCCGGAGGATCGGCGCCTCCCGGCGGAGCTCGGCGGCCGTGGCGTGCCAGCCCTCCATGTCGGCGAACGCCTCGGGCGTGATGAAGATCAGGCCCCGGGGATCGGTCGTGGTGGTGTCGTCCAGCACGTCGCTCATGCTCGCTCCTCGTCCATCCCGCCGGTGGCCGGCGACCGCTGGCCACACCATAAGCCGATCTATGGCGCGCGGCGGAGCGCCGGGCCTGCCGGGCGGAACTGGCTGGCCCTGTCGAGGCCAGGGCCTTCTACACTTTGTTGATGTCGATCCACCCCAGCGCCCAGCACGTGCCCGACGGGATCGCCCTCGCCCCCGAGCTCACCCGGCGGGCGCCCAAGGTCCTGCTCCACGACCACCTGGACGGCGGGCTGCGGCCGTCGACGGTGATCGAGCTCGCCGCCGAGCACGGCTACGACGAGCTGCCGACCACCGACGTCGACGACCTGGCCGAGTGGATGCTGCGCGGCGCCAACCGCCGCAACCTGGAGCTGTACCTCCAGACCTTCGCCCACACCGTCGGCGTCATGCAGCACCGGGACGCGATCGAGCGGGTGGCGTGCGAGTGCGCGCTGGACCTGGCGGCGGACGGCGTCGTCTACGCCGAGGTGCGCTTCGCGCCGGAGCTGCACGTCGAGGCGGGCCTGACGCTCGACGAGGTCGTGGACTCGGTGGTCGCCGGCTTCCGCCGGGGCGAGGCGCTCGCCGCCGCCGAGGGGCGTCCGATCCAGGTGCGGGCGCTGCTGACCGCCATGCGCACCGCGGCCCGCTCCGCCGAGATCGCGGAGCTGGCGCTGGCGTTCCGGGACCGCGGCGTCGTGGGATTCGACATCGCCGGCGCCGAGGCGGGCTTCCCACCGAGCCGCCACATGGAGGCCTTCGACCTGATCCGCCGGGGCCACCTGCACATCACCATCCACGCCGGCGAGGCCTTCGGCCTGCCGTCGATCTCCGAGGCGCTCGGCTGGTGCGGCGCCGAGCGGCTGGGCCACGGCGTGCGGATCGTCGACGACATCACGGTCGGGCCCGACGGAACACCACGGCTCGGCCGTCTGGCCGACTACGTGCGCGACGTGCGGGTCCCGCTCGAGATGTGCCCCACCTCCAACGTCCACACCGGTGCGGCCACCAGCTACGAGGACCACCCGATCTGGCTGCTGATGGCGCTGCGGTTCCGGGTGACGGTCAACACCGACAACCGGCTGATGAGCGGCGTCACGCTGTCGGACGAGTTCGACCACCTGGCCCGCGTGGGCGGGCTCACCCTGGACCGGATGGAGTGGTTGACCGTCAACGCCATGAAGTCGGCGTTCGAGCACTTCGACCAGCGGCTCGACCTCATCGAGCGCGTGATCAAGCCCGGCTACGCCGCGCTCGCGGCCGAGGTGGCACCCGCCGGGACCTGACCCGTCCGGCTGATCGAACGGGCTGTCGTTCCGGTTGCCCCGACGACCGGATCGACAGCCAGAGCGCAGTCGCGGTCAGGAGAGCAGCCGCGGTCAGGAGAAGAGCGGCTCGCCGATCCAGGAGTCGGGCTCCTCGGCGCCGGGCGGCACCGCGAAGATGCCCGAGCCGGTGTGCAGCAGGTACTCGGACAGCGCGTCGTCGCGGGCGAGCTTGGTCTGCATGGGCACGTATTGCGTGCGCGGGTCGCGCACGAAGGCGATGAAGAACAGGCCGGCGTCCAGGCGGCCGAGGCCGTCGGTGCCGTCCGTGAAGTTGTAGCCGCGGCGCAGCATCTGCACGCCGCCGTTCTCGTCGGGGTGGGCGAGCCGCACGTGGGAGCTGACCGCGATCGCGGGACCGTCGGGCCCCTCGGCGTCCAGGTCGACCGGCGTGAACTCGGTGCCGCCGGACAGCGGGGCGCCCTCACCCTTGTCGCGACCGATGATCGTCTCCTGCTCGCGCAGCGACGTCCGGTCCCACGTCTCGATGTGCATGCTGATCCGGCGGGCGACCAGGTAGGAGCCGCCGGCCATCCACGCGGCCGTGGGGTCGTCGTCGCCGCCGACCCACACGTGGTCGCGCACGAGGTCGGTCTGCTCGGCCTTCAGGTTGGCCGTGCCGTCCTTGAAGCCGAACAGGTTGCGGGGAGTGGCCTGGGCCGTCGACGTGGACGACGTCCGGCCGAAGCCGAGCTGGGACCAGCGCACCGACGACACGCCGAACGCCATGCGGGCCAGGTTGCGCACCGCGTGCACCGCGACCTGCGGGTCGTTGGCGCAGGCCTGCACGCACAGGTCGCCGCCGGTGCGGGCCGGGTCCAGCCGGTCCGCCGGGAAGTGCGGCAGGTCGATCAGGGCGGCCGGCCGGCGATCGGCGATGCCGAAGCGGTCCACGTCGTCGTGCGTGAAGAGCGACGGGCCGAAGCCGATCGTGATCGTCAGCTGCGACGGGGGCAGCCCGAACGCCTCGCCGGTGTCGGCCGGCGGCGCGTCGAGCGGGCCGTTCATGGCGCCGGTGGTGCCGGCGGAGTGGCCCTGGGTCATCCGCTCCGCGGCGGAGGTCCAGCGCTGGAGCAGGTCGATCAGCTCGTCCCGGTCGTCGGTGATGACGTCGAAGGACGCGAAGTGCAGGCGGTCCTGCGTGGGGGTGACGATGCCGGCCTGGTGGACGCCGCGGAACGGCACGGAGCCCGCCGGGTCGTCCGCGTCGCCGTCGACGGTCTGGGTGTCGGCGTCACGGGCGACCGCCACGCCGATGCCCGCGCCGGCCACCACGGCCCCGACGCCCGCCGCGCCGAGCAGCCACCGTCGCGGCACGGCCCTGTCGGGCGCGCCATCCGCGTCGGTGCGTCCGGTCCTGTCGCTCGGGCCGCTCGGGTCGGTCGGGCCGGTCGGGTCGGTCGGTTCCACGGTCACCTCCCGGCGCGGGGCATCAGAGCACGACCACGGCGGTCAGCTGCGAGAGCGGCTCGCTCAGCGCGTTGACCGCGTCGGACAGCTGCTTGACCTGGTCCGGCGTCAGCTGGTCGTAGTACTGGAAGCCGTCGGCGGTCTTGTACTTGTCGAGCTCGGTCTGGATGGCGGTGAACTCGGCGTCGAGCTCGTCGGCCAGGTCCTTGTCCTTGACGAGCACGATCGGGCGGAGGGCCTGGTAGGCCAGGCGGGCGCCGTCGACGTTGGCCTGGAAGTCCCAGAGGTCGGTGTGGCTCCAGGCCTCCTCCTCGCCGGTCACCTTGCCCGTCGCCACCTCGTCGAGGAGCTCCTTGGCGCCGTTGCCGAGCTGGTCGGCCTTGAACTCCACGTCCTTCACCCGCTCGGCGAGCTCGTTCGTGTCGGCGACCAGCTGGTCGGCCATCGCGGCGCGCTGCTCAGGGGTGTCGAGCTCGGTGAAGTCGGCCGGCGGCCACAGCTGCTTCTCGATCTGGTGCCAGCCCGTCCACTCCTGGTCCTCCTCCAGATCGGCCTCGCGGAGGTCGAGCCGGGGGTCCAGGTCGCCGAAGCTCTCGGCCACCGGCTCGATGCTCTCCCAGTAGGCGCGGGTGGGCGCGTAGAGCGAGCGGGCGACGTCGTCGTTGCCGGCCTTGTAGGCGTCGGCGAACTCCTGGGTGGCGCTCACGAGGAGGCCGACCTGCTGCTCGACGTACGCCTTGTACTGCGCGGTGGCGGCGGCCTCGAGCTCCTTCAGCTCGCCGGTCGTGGCGTCCTTCTCGCCCGAGTCGGTCACCGTGAAGTCGCCGCGGATGCCGTCGCCGGTCATGCCGGGCTTGCAGGCGGTCACGTACGAACCGGGCTCGGCCCGCACGACCAGGTCACGGCTGAGGCCCGGGCCGATGTTCTCGACCTCGCCGATGATCGCGACCCCGTCCTCGGCCAGCAGGTAGAACTCCGTCACCTGGCCGCCGGAGTTCTTGACCGTGAACACGACGTTGCCCGAGGGGGCCTCGGTCGCCGACAGCTTGCACTCGGTGTCGTTGCTCTCGACGTCGATCGTCGTCGGCCCGGAGCCTCCCGAGTCCTTGTCCGACGCCTCCTCCTTGGAGTTGTCGGTGCACGCACCCGCCAGGGCGATGATCGCCACGAGCGAGGGCGCCAGCAGACGTCGGCCGTATCGGTTCATGCAGAGGTTCCTTCTGTGATGGGACGGGCGCCGGCGACCGCGTCCGAGGACGGGCGCGCCGGCGAGGCGGGACGGCGGACCTGGATGATGAACAGCGTCATCGTCGGCACCAGGTAGAGGAGCCAGCAGACGAGCTGCAGCCAGGTGGTCCGCGGGTTGAAGTTGACGGTGCCCTTCAGGAGCGTGCCGTACCACGACCCCGGCGGGATCGTGCTCGAGACGTCGAAGGCCACGTTGTCGAGGCCGGGCAGGATGGCGGCCTCCTGCAGGTCGTGCACGCCGTAGGAGACGACGCCGGCCGCGACGACGACCAGGAACGCACCGGTCCAGGTGAAGAAGCGCCGCAGGTCCAGGCGGAGGGCGCCGCGGTAGACGAGGACGCCCAGCACGACCGCGACCACCAGGCCGAGCAGCGCGCCGAGCAGCGGCGCGACCGTCTCGCCGGTGGCGCGCGTGGCGGCCCAGAGGAACAGCGCGGTCTCCAGGCCCTCGCGACCGACGGCCAGCAGCGCCAGGATCGTGAGGCTGACGCCGCCGGCGACCGCGTCGTCGATCCGCCCCTCGAGCTCGCCCTTGATGTTGCGCGCCTGGCGGGCCATCCAGAAGACCATCCAGGTCACGAACGCGACGGCGACGATCGACAGCGTGCCGCCGATCGCCTCCTGCGCCTCGAACGTGAGCCCCCTGGGCCCGAAGGTCAGCAGCGCACCGAACGCGACCGACACCACGACGGCGATGCCGACGCCCAGCCAGATGCGACCGAGCAGCTCTCGACGGCCGGTCTTGACGAGGTAGGCCACGAGGATGCCGACGACGAGCGCCGCCTCGAGTCCCTCGCGCAGGCCGATGAGGAAGTTCGCGAACACACGACCTCCTTGTCGGCGTGAGCGGGGCGGGGAGCCGACCTCCGGAACACCGGACCTCGGCCCTATTAGGACGACCTAACCTCAGGAAAACCTAACGCCCCGGGCCAGGCCGGCTCAAGGTGAGGTTCGGCACCCCGATCACCCCCGCTGCGGCAACCCTCAGACTTCGCTCCAGGCATGGCGAGCGGGCTCACCCGGCCCCGGCGGACACCGCCTCGGGACGCTCGAAGCCCGCCGGCTGCTGGACGAGGTCGCGGCGGTCCGCGAGCACCTCGTCGATCACGCCGTAGTCGACCGCGCTCTGGCCGCGGAGGATGAAGTCGCGGTCCAGGTCGCGCTGCAGCTGCTGGTGGGACCGACCGGTCGCACGGGCCAGGATGTCGACCATCCGCTCGCGCATCTCGACCATCTCCCGCGCCTGGATCTCGATGTCGGTCGACTGGCCCTGGGCGCCGCCGTGCGGCTGGTGCAGCAGGATCCGGGCGTTGGGGAGCGCGAAGCGCCGGCCCGGCTCCCCCGCCGCGAGCAGCACCGCAGCGGCCGACGCCGCCTGCCCGACGCAGATCGTCGAGACGGGCGAGCGGACGTGCTGCATGGTGTCGTGGATGGCGAACAACCCGGTCATCTCGCCACCCGGGCTGTTGATGTAGAGGCTGATCGGCCGCTCGGGGTGCTCGCCGTCCAGGTGCAGGAGCTGGCCGATGACGAGGTTGGCGACCTGGTCGTCGATCGGCGAGCCCAGGAAGACGATCCGGTCCGACAGCAGTCGGGAGAAGAGGTCATAGGCCCGGTCGCCGCCGGGACCGGGGAGCAGGACGGTGGGGACGAGCACGGATGCCTCCGAAGGGTTCGGGCACGTCGCGGGTGGACGACGCGCAACTGTTGGGTTGCGCGTTGCACGGTACGTCGCCGTCGCCGAACGCGCAACCCATCGCTTGCACATGCGGGTACACTGCCGGACATGACCGATCACCGACCGCCCACCACCGGAGTCGCCGTCGAGCGCTCCGCGGAGCTCGAGCTCGACACCGCCGGGGCGCTGCGGGCGCTCGTCGACCCGGAGGTCCTGTCGACCTGGCTCGGCCGGTGGGAGCCGGGCGACGCCGCAGCGGTCGTGACGACCGACGACGGCGTGCGGCGCGAGGTCACGGACCTGGTCGTCGGACCGTCAGGCGTGAGCTGGCGGTGGCGACCGGCGGACGAACCCGACGCGTGGTCGCTCGTGGCCATCGACGTCGAGCGCGTCACCGCCGACCGCAGCCGGGTCACGGTGCGGGAGGTGCCGGCGACCGCCGGCGACGCGCACCGCACGGGCGCCATGGCGCTCGACGGCGTGAAGTGGAGCGTCTGCCTGCTCGTGCTGCAGATCGCCGCGGCCACGCCCGCGACCGTCACGGCGTGAGCCGGCACGGACGGAGGGCCGGCCGGTGACCGCCTACGACCCGGGGCCGGTGCTCCACGCGCTCGCGGACGCGACGCGGCGCGCGGTGTTCGAGCACGTGGTCACGGAGGGGCCGATCACCGCCACCGAGCTCGCCTCCGGCCGCGACATCAGCCGCCAGGCGGTCGCCAAGCACCTGGACGTGCTCGACCGGGCCGGCCTCGTCCACGGCGAGCGCACCGGTCGCGAGGTGCGCTTCCGCGCCGATGTCAGCCCGCTCGGCGACACGGCCGAGTGGATGCGCCGCACCGGCGACGCCTGGGACCGCCGCCTGGCCCGGCTGCAGCAGGCGACCCGCACCGACTGACGGACGCGCCGCGAACTTGGGGGATTCCGACGGATCACACGTCGAAATCCCTCAAGAACGCAACCGGTGCGAGCCCGCGCCGCGAACTTGGGGGATATCGACGGATCACATGTCGAAATCCCCCGAGTTCGGTCAGGCGTGGGGGCCCACGTAGCGGGCCCGGGCACGGAAGCGCAGCGGGCGCTTCTCCCACTCCTCGGCGCCGTGCGCCAGCCAGCCCGCCGAGCGGGCGACGGTGAACACGGCCTCGCCGGCGTCGGGCGGCATCGACCAGACGTGGCCCAGGGCGCCGAGCGCCATGTCGACGTTGGGCCGTCCCAGCCCCTGCGCCGCCAGCTCGCCGACCACCTCCTCGACCAGGCGCGTGCGCCGCACGGAGCCGCCCGAGGCGCGCACTGCGTCGAGGAGTGCCGATGCCCTCGGGTCGCCGTGCGGGTAGAGCCCGTGGCCCACGCCCGGCATCGGCCCGGGACGGTCGGCGGCACGGCGGACCGCGGCGGCGGGGCTGGTGCGGGCGGCCTCGTCGAGCAACGCGCGG
>JAEXGP010000229.1 GCA_023450775.1 Actinomycetes bacterium
GCCCGAGGGGGCACCGCCGTCCGACCGCCACCACGCCGCCAGTCCGGCCGCGGCGCAGAGGAGCGCCGCGGCCAGGACCGCAGCCCCCAGCCGCCGTTCCGCCACGCAGTGAGAGAACCGCAGCGTCCGCCGGTGCCACAAGTCACCGGGAACATCTGCCCGGCCCACCGAGTGAGCCGTTGCATGATGCAATCGTCCGTCGTACCCTCGATTGCATGATGCAATTCGATCCGGTCCACACCGAGCTCACCGCCCTGACGGAACGACGCCTGGCCGATCCTCGACCGACGACGCGTCCGACGATCCGACCCATCGGCCAGGGCGACGCCCGGGCCCTGGCCGAGATGGCCCTGCGCTGCAGTCCCGACTCGCTGCGACACCGCTTCCACGCGCCCGTCCAGCACCTGGATCCCGACCGGCTGGTCGCGCTCCTCCGGGGCGGATCCGTGGCCGAGACCCTCGTCGCCGACGTCGACGGCGCGATCGTCGGGATCGCCACGCTGCACCGCACGGGCGACGACCTGGGCGAGATCGCCGTGCTGGTCGAGGACGACTGGCAGGCCGGCGGCCTGGGCTCGCGCCTCATCGCCCACCTCATGCGTCGCGCCGGTGAGCGCGGCATCACGACCATCGACGCGGACGTCCAGCGCGAGCAGGCCTTCGCCATCGACCGCCTGCTCCACGCCGTCGACGGCACGACCGTCACGTTCGACGGCCCCACCGCCACCGTGCACCTGCCCGTTCCCGCGGCACTGCGTTGCCACCCGGGTCCGGGCGGCGGTGGTCAGGTGGCGACCGCCTCCTAGGCTGGGGACCGTGCGACGCGCCTCCTTCTCCGACATGCAGTGCTCGGTCGCTCAGTCGCTCGAGCAGATCGGTGAGTGGTGGACGCTGCTCATCATCCGGGACGCCCTGCTCGGCGTCCGCCGGTTCGAGGACTTCCGGACGCGCCTGGGCATCGCCAGCAACATCCTCACCAACCGCCTCGACGGCCTCGTCGACGACGGGATCATGGCCCGGCGGCGCTACTCGGAGCACCCGCCCCGCGACGAGTACGTCCTGACCGACAAGGGCCGTGATCTCTGGGCGGTCATGACCGCCATCCGCCAGTGGGGCGACAAGTGGGCCCTCGACGAGGCGGACCACCCGATCGTGCTCGTGCACGACACGTGCGGGCACGTCTGCGAGGCGATCCCCCACTGCAGCGAGTGCGGCGACGCACTCGAGCTCCGCGACATCCACGTGGAGCGCGGCCCGAACGACTCCGATCCGTCGTTCATCCCGGCCCGGGACCGGGCCCGCGGCTGATCGACCTCAGCGGATCGACCTCAGCGCTCGAGCAGGTCGAGCCCGTAGTGGGCGACCCCGTCCGCGTCGATCTCGTAGATCTCCACGCCCGACTCCACGTGCGGGTCGTCGGCCGCCAACGCCACCGCGATCTTGTTGGCCGCGTTGCGCATCACGTCGAGCACGAGCTCGACCGCGCGGTCCGGGTCGAAGGCGTCACGAACGTCGCCCACGAGCTGCGGCGACCAGCGGGCCGGCGTCCAGATCATCGTGTCCACGACCGCCAGCGCGACCCGGTGCGTCGGGTCCGCCACGGTGGCCGGATCGTCGAGCGACGACCACAGCTCGTCGTCGCCACCGGCCCGGAGCGCGGGACGGCTGCGCAGCGACCGGCACAGCCGGCAGTCGTGCTGGCGGGCGCCCCGCAGGCGGACGACCTCGGTGGTCACCGCGTCGAGACCGTCGAGCTGGTGGACCGTCCGCATGAAGTCCTCGAGCACGGCCCAGGTGTCGACGGTGGCGCCGTCGACGGCGACGCCGGGCTCGGCCGAGCCCGGGTCGTCCCAGCCGCCCCTCCCGAACAGCGCGTCGAGCGCGGCGCGGACCCGGGGCACCATGTCGGCCACGTAGACGGCCTGCACCGAGGCGAACGCCTGGTCGCCCGTCGCGGCCAGGAACCGCGCACGGACGTCCGCGCCCATGGCGCTCACGTCCGCGCTGAACCGCTCCGCGAACGCCGCGACCGCCTCGTCGTCCGCGCTCGTCGGGGACGCGACCGCGCCGCCGAGCGGCGCCAGGCCGTGCACCGCCGCGGTCACCGAGCGCACCAGGCGGAGCCGGTCGTCGCCGACCGGCGCGGCCGCGGCCAGGAGGTCCAGGCAGGCGGCCGGTTCCGGGGCCGCGGACCGGAGCGCCGCCGCTCCCGATCCCACGTCCCAGCCGGCCGCGCTCACGACCGTGAGCCCAGGTAGCGGTCCCAGATCTCGTCGACGGCCACTGTCGCCGGGATCTCGCCGTCGTGCACACGGGCCTCGACGTCGGCCAGCACGGCACGGATGGCCGGGTCCGCCCGCAGGTCGTCGCGCAGCCGGTCGTCGAGCATCGACCACATCCACCGCACCTGTTGGGATCGGCGCTTGGCCTCGAGCTCGCCGGTGGCGGAGAGCTTCTGGCGGTGGACCTCGATCTGGTGCCAGAGCTCGTCGAGCCCCTCGCCGGTCAGGCCCGAGCAGGTCACGACGGGCGGGGTCCACGTGGGCGAGGTGGGCGACATGAGGTGGAGCGCGGCTCGGTAGTCGGATGCCGCGAGCTCGGCCCGGGTCCGGTTGTCGCCGTCGGCCTTGTTGACCGCGACCATGTCGGCCAGCTCGAGCACGCCTTTCTTGATGCCCTGCAGCTCGTCGCCGGCCCCCGACAGCATCAGGACCAGGAAGAAGTCGACCATGTCGGCGACCACGGTCTCGGACTGGCCCACGCCCACCGTCTCGACGAGCACGACGTCGAAGCCGGCGGCCTCGCACACCAGGATCGTCTCGCGGGTCGCACGGGTGACGCCGCCGAGCGAACGGCCAGCGGGCGACGGGCGCACGAACGCGTGGGGATCGACCGCCAGGCGCTCCATCCGGGTCTTGTCGCCCAGGATCGAGCCGCCGGTGCGCGAGCTCGTGGGGTCCACCGCCAGCACGGCCACCCGGTGGCCCGCCGCGGTCAGGTCGATGCCGAGCTGGTCGATGAACGTGCTCTTGCCGACGCCGGGCACCCCGGTGATGCCGACGCGGTGCGCACCGCCGGTCGACGGGAGCAGCTCCTGGATGAGCTGCTGGGCCATCCGGCGGTGGTCGGGGTTCTGGCTCTCGATGAGCGTGATCGCCCGGGCCAGCACGGTGCGGTCACCGGCGAGCACACCGTCCAGGTAGTCGGAGACCGGGAGCAGGGCCGCCATCGGGCGGCACCCTAGTGCCGTGTCCCGTCCCGCCCGTGAGCCGGCCGCTCGGGGTCCGGGCTTCAGCCCTCGCGAGCTCCCGACCTAGGGTGTCCGGCCGGAGGGAAGGCGCAGACGGCCACACAGCAGGAGCCGAGCGGGCGAATGGCTCGTAGGACCAGGGATCAGCGACGTATCGACTACCTCGACATCGGGGTGGAACTGCTCACGGAGGGCGCGGCGTCCCGGCCCGATCCGGGCCTGGCGTTCGCCCACGTCCGGATCTCCGACGTGGCCGAGCGGGCCGGGGTGACCAAGGGCGCGCTGTACCACCTGTGGGACTCGCAGGAGGAGTACTGGTCGGACCTCCTGCGCTTCATGCTCGACGAGGGCCGCCTGGCCGGGATGCCGGCGGTCGCGGACGCGACGCTCGAGCTGGCGGACCGGACGGAGGCGCTGCCGACGCCGGTGGAGTGGGCCAACTTCATCTTCGACCGCTTCAAGGACGACCCGTCGTTCTTCGCCCGGGTCGGCCTCTTCTCCTACCTGCAGGACGGCCTGGTCCGCGAAGAGCTCGACCAGGAGTTCCGGGCGAGCCTGGAGGAGTTCGAGTCCATGGTCGCCACGGCGGTCGAGGACATGGGGCGCCGGCCGCGGGCGGGCACCGATCTGCGCGACTTCAGCGCGGTCGTCGCGTCGTTGATGCACGGGTTCTGCCTGGAGCACCGCGTCGACCCCGACCGCACGCCCGACTTCACCCTCGACGGTGAGCGCACCAGCCTCTTCGCCGTGTGCGTGCTCGGCATGCTCGAGGCCTTCACCGAGGCCGCCGACGTGCAGGAGCTGGCGAGCTGATGGCCCGACCGACGGCCGAGGAGCGTCGCCGCGCCTACCTGCAGGTCGGCGCGGACATGGTCACCGTGCACGGTCCCCCGGCGGGCGAGGACGGCACGCTCGACGCGCTCGCCAACGTGAAGGTCGCGGACGTCGCCCGACGGGCGGGCGTGACGAAAGGCGCGCTGTACCACATCTGGGCGTCCCAGGAGGACTACCGCCGGGACCTGTTCCAGCACCTGCTGGACATCAGCGAGCGCGCCAACACCGAGCAGGCGGAGCGGCTGCTCGCCGAGGCGGTCGACGACGACGGCCGACCGATCACCGACACGACGGAGCTGGCCACCCGCCTGGCCGCGGTGGCGTACCGGGACATGCGCGACGACCCGAAGATGCTGGCCCGCTTCAGCTTCTACAACTACGCGCACGATCCCCGGGTCAACGAGATGCTCGCCGAGGGCGTCGCCGCGTTCGACTCGTACTACGTGCGCTACCTGGAGGCGTCCGGTCGCCGCATGCGCGCCCCGTTCGAGCTGCGCCACCTGATCACGTCGGTGAACTCGTACCTCTTCGGCACGATCATCCGGCACCGCATCACCGGCGGCACCGACACCACGACCGACGGCGCCGAGCTCTACGCCGTGGGGTTCCGGGCGATCCTGCTCCACCTGACCGAGCCGGACCCCGACGCCGGCTGATCCCCGCAGCGCTGCGAGGACCGGATCGTCCGGAACGGCCGGGAGCTCCCGAAGGTGCCGGAGGAGCCCTCCTCCGCTGCGACTCCGCCGTCGACCCCCCGACCGGTCGGGCGACGGGTCAACGACCCAGGTCGTAGCCGAGCTGGTCGGCGAGCCGGTCGAGCAGGTCCGACGCGGCCTCGTGGATGACGGTGCCGGGCGGGAAGACCGCGGCGGCGCCGGCGTCGTAGAGCGCCTGGTAGTCCTGCGGCGGGATCACGCCACCGACCACGACGAGGATGTCGGGACGGCCGAGCGACTCGAGCGCCTGCTTCAGCTCGGGCACGAGCGTGAGGTGGCCGGCGGCGAGCGACGACGGGCCCACGATGTGCACGTCGGCCTCGACCGCCTGGCGGGCGACCTCCTCGGGCGTCTGGAACAGCGGTCCGATGTCCACGTCCCAGCCGAGGTCGGCGAACGCCGAGGCGATCACCTTCTGGCCGCGGTCGTGGCCGTCCTGGCCCATCTTGGCGAGCAGGATGCGGGGGCGGCGGCCGTCGGTGGCCTCGAACGCCTCCACCTTGCGCTTCACCTCGTCCACGGCACCGCCCTTCTCGCCCAGCTCGCTGCGGTACACGCCGGAGATCGACCGGATGTCGGCGCGGTGGCGGCCGTAGACCTTCTCCAGCGCGTCGCTGATCTCGCCCACCGACGCCTTGGCCCTGGCCGCGGCCACACCGAGGTCGAGCAGGTTGCCGTCGCCGCGCTCCGCCGCGTTGGTCAGCGCCTCGAGCGCGGACCGCACGGCGTCGTCGTCGCGCTCGGCGCGGAGCCGCTCGAGCTTGGCGATCTGACCGGCGCGCACGGCCGAGTTGTCGACCTTCAGGACGTCGATGTCCTCGTTCTCGTCCAGGCGGTACTTGTTCACGCCGATCACGGGCTGACGTCCGGCGTCGATGCGGGCCTGCGTGCGGGCGGCGGCCTCCTCGATGCGGAGCTTGGGGATGCCGGCCTCGATCGCCTTGGCCATACCCCCCAGCTGGTCCACCTCGTGGATGTGCGCGAGCGCCTTGGCGGCGAGCTCTGCGGTCAGCCGCTCCACGTAGTAGCTGCCGCCCCACGGGTCGATCACGCGGGTGGTGCCCGACTCCTGCTGCAGGAACAGCTGGGTGTTGCGGGCGATGCGGGCGGAGAAGTCGGTGGGCAGCGCCAGCGCCTCGTCGAGCGAGTTCGTGTGCAGGCTCTGCGTGTGGCCCTGGGTGGAGGCCATGGCCTCGACGCAGGTGCGGATGACGTTGTTGAAGACGTCCTGCGCGGTCAGCGACCAGCCCGAGGTCTGCGAGTGCGTGCGCAGCGACAACGACTTGTCGTTGCTCGGGGCGAAGCGCTCCTTGACGAGCTTCGCCCACAGCAGGCGGGCGGCGCGCATCTTGGCGATCTCCATGAAGAAGTTCATGCCGATCGCCCAGAAGAACGACAGCCGCGGCGCGAACTTGTCCACCTCGAGCCCGGCGTCCAGGCCGGCCTGGATGTACTCCAGGCCGTCGGCCAGCGTGTAGGCGAGCTCCAGGTCCGCCGTCGCCCCCGCCTCCTGCATGTGGTAGCCGGAGATCGAGATCGAGTTGAACCTCGGCATCCGCTCCGACGTGTAGCTGAAGATGTCGGAGATGATCCGCATGGAGGGGGCCGGCGGATAGATGTAGGTGTTGCGGACCATGAACTCCTTGAGGATGTCGTTCTGGATCGTGCCGGCGAGCTGCTCGGGCTTCACGCCCTGCTCCTCGGCGGCGACGATGTAGAGCGACAGCACGGGCAGCACCGCGCCGTTCATGGTCATCGAGACCGACATCTGGTCGAGCGGGATGCCGTCGAACAGGACCCGCATGTCGTAGATCGAGTCGATGGCCACGCCCGCCATGCCGACATCACCGGCGACGCGGGGGTTGTCCGAGTCGTAGCCCCGGTGCGTGGGCAGGTCGAAGGCGACCGACAGGCCCTTCTGACCGGCGGCCAGGTTGCGGCGGTAGAAGGCGTTGGAGTCCTCGGCGGTGGAGAAGCCCGCGTACTGGCGGATCGTCCACGGCTGGTTCACGTACATGGTCGGGTACGGGCCGCGCAGGAACGGCGGCAGCCCCGGATACGTGTCGAGGAAGTCCAGGCCCTCGAGGTCCGCGGCCGAGTACAGCGGCGCCACGCCGATGCCCTCGGGCGTCTCCCACACCTGCTTGTCGGTCTCCAGACCCGTCGTCTCCTCGGATGCCGCCGCCCAACGCGAGCGGGCATCCGCGGGGGCGGCGCTCGGCGGCGGCAGCGGGACGGAGCTCAGGTCGGGGACCTCGAACCGGTTGGTGCTCATGCGGTCTCCTTCGCGGCGCCGGCGTCGGCCAGGTCCAGGGCGCCCTGCGCCCGCTCCAACACGGCCAGCACGTCGACGCCGACGTGCACGAACTCGTCCACGCCGGCCGACTCCTCGGCGGCGCGCCGGTCGCCGGGGTTGCCGGCCAGGTACACGACGGTGGCTCCCGCCGCCTTCAGCGCGGCGGCCGTGGTGGCCGCCTGCTCCTCGTACACCGCGTCCGACGAGCAGATGCACGCGAGTCGGGCGCCGCTGGCGGCGAAGTCCTCCGCGGCCTCGTCGGCCGAGGCGAACCCGGTGGACGCGCCCCGGTCGGAGGTGGTGGCGCGCAGGCCCCCGGCCTCGAACAGGTTCTTGGCGAACGTCGCCCGGGCCGTGTGGGTCGCGACCGGCCCGAGGTTGGCCAGGAAGACCGTCGGATCCTGACCCGCGTCGCGGGCGGCGTCGGCTCGGTCGCGGAGCGCTTCGAACCGCTCGGCCCACCGGACCGGCACGAGCAGCGGCTGCGCCCCGCCGTCGGCCGCGATCGGCGGCGGCGGGTCCTCGCCCAGGTTGGGGAACTCGCTCACGCCCGTGATCGGGGCCTTGCGGGTGGCGACCCGGGCGAGCCGGGCGTCGCGGACGTCCACGATCCGGGCGGCGAGCGTGCCGTCGAGGAGGACGGTCGGCATGCCGCCGGCGGACTCGAGCTCCTGGACGATCCCCCAGGCGACCGTCGCGATCTCGTCGGTGAGGCTCTCGACGTAGCCGGAGCCGCCGGCCGGGTCGAGCACGCGGCCCAGGTTCGACTCCTCCTGGAGGAGCAGCTGGGTGTTGCGGGCCATGCGCCGGCCGAGGTCGCTCGGGTCGCCGAGCAGCAGGTCGTACGGATGCGCGGTGACGCCGTCGGCGCCGCCGACGCCGGCGGCGAAGACCGCGGCGGTCGTGCGGAGGAGGTTCACCCACGGGTCGCGACGGGTCAGCATGCGCCGCGCCGCGGTGACGTGCAGGTGCGGCGCCTGCGCCGATTCGCTGACGCCGCAGGCGGCGAGCAGCGTCGCCCACAGCCGGCGGGCGGCGCGGAGCTTGGCGATGGTGGAGAAGACGTCCTCGTCGGCCGCCAGCTCGAGCTGGATCTGCCCGGCGGCCTCATCGGCGGTCAGGCCGG
>JAEXGP010000237.1 GCA_023450775.1 Actinomycetes bacterium
CGCTCGTCGAGTCCGCCGACGGCGTTCCACGCATCCCGACTGAAGCACTGACAGGCCCCGATCACGAAGTCGACGTCGAGGAGCGGACCCTGGTCCGCTGCGGGCTCGTACGTGGACGAGCGCCCGACGAGTCGTCGGAACTTGGTGGACAGCGTCGGCGCTCGTCCGCCGGACTCCTCCGGGCGCTGGTCCTTGAAGACGGGGCCGACGAGTGCGAGGCCCGGGTCCTCCACCAACGTGTCGACCAGGCCACGGATGCTCTCCGGATCGACCTTGGCGTCGCTGTCGAGGAACAGGACGAAGGGCGATGACCCGGCCGCAGCACCCTGGTTGCGGGCAGCGGCCACGCCCCGGTTCGCTTCGTTCCTGATGAGGGTCAGCCGACGATCGTCGGGAACTTGGGCCGGAGGGTCGGACCCATTGTCGACGACGATGACGTGCAGGTCGGTGCCCACCGAAGCCGCAACCGAGTCCAAGCATTCCTGCAGGAGGTCGCGGTCGTTCCAGGTCAGCACCACGACGTCGACCGAGGGAGGAAGCCGATCGACTCCGTTGCTGGCCGAGTCGTCCGCTGCTCGCTGAAGACCGTCAGAATCCGGGAGCGATCGACACGTCGTCACCGTCCGCTCCCGGGGCCGCCGAGCGTGCTCCGGAACGTCCTGAGCATGATCCGCAGGTCGAAGGTCATGTCCTGGTGCTCCAGGTAGAAGAACTCGTACTGCAGCTTCTCCAGGGCGTCGCGCTCGTCGCCGGCGTAGCCGTACTTGACCTGGGCCCAGCCCGTCAGACCTGGTCGGACCAAGTGCCGTAGGGAGTAGAAGGGCAGCTTGTCGGTGAGCTCCTCGACGTACATCGGCTGTTCCGGACGGGGGCCCACCACGCTGAGGTCGCCCTTGAGGATGTTCACGACCTGCGGCAGCTCGTCGACGTGCGTGCGACGGAGGAACCGACCGAACGGCGTGATGCGCTCGTCGTCCCGCCTCGTCCACCGGGTCTCGGTCGCGCAGGCGCTCGTGCGCATCGTCCGGAACTTGTAGATCGTGAACTCCTTGCCACCACGTCCCACGCGGACCTGGCGGTAGAGCACGGGTCCACGGTTGGCGACGAGGTCGCCGAGCAGCACGAACGGCGTGACGAGCAGAAGCACGAGCGTGCCGGGGACGGCGATGACCAGGTCCATCAGCCGCTTGAACCGGGCGAAGCCGGTGTTGTGGACCTCGGAGATGTCGAAGAACAGCGAGGCGCGCTCCAGCTCGCTGACGGGGAGCTTGCCGAGCCACTCCCCGTAGAACGCCTCGAGCGTCCGGATGCGGATGCCGCGCTCGTGCAGGGCGGCCGCCTGGGTGATGACCCGCTCGTCGGTCTGCGCCATTCGGTCGAGCACCACGACCGTCGCGCCGACCTCGTCGGCGACGGTCGTGATCGGGCCGGGATCGTCGGGCGTGGGGATGGCGTCGCGCCGGGAGATCGCACCGGCGAGCGTGGCCGAGCGCTCGACCTCCATGCGGAGGTCGTCGATGAGCCGCTCACGCTCGGTGGGGTCCGACACCAGGAGCACCCGGTCCCGGTTGCCGGCGCGGGACCGACCGTCGCGGGACATGGCATTGGCCGCCACCTGGAACGGCACGTTCAGGAGCACGGCGCCGAAGACGACGAACCGGGGAAGCAGCGCGTCGCCGACGGCGAGCTGGATGACCGACACGCCGAGGGCGGCGCCGAGGCCGGCCAACAGGCTGAGCAGGGCGGCGCGGACCCAGGTCCTGGGCTGGTCGGGCAGGCCGACCGCATAGGTGGCCAGGGCCAGCAGGCAGATATAGGGAATGGCCCACCACAGGCGAGGTCCGCCGGTGAAGTCGTACGCAGGCGTCGCGACGTAGGCGGCGTGGACCTTGCTGAGCGCCAGGACCGCCACCGCCCCTCCCAACAGGCTCAAGAGCCGTGCGGCGCGCAGCATGAATCCAAGGGTACGGGCAGGAGATCGCTTTCCGGAAGGGTCGGAGCTGCTGCCGGGAACATTTGCTGAACCACGTTCGCTGAATGTCGGATCAGCCCTCGAGCCATGGCGCCGTTGACACCCTGCGGGTGCCGCGGTCAGGCTTTCGCTGCCGTGCGGGGGCGCTCAGAACGATCGATTCCGCATGGACCGCTGCATTCCGGGGCAGATGGGCGGGTCGAGGGAGCATCGTGCCGTGCCACAACCGACGCCTGGGTGCACGATGCCCGGGCGTGGACGCCAACCCAACCGCGCATGGGCTGGCACACGGTCGCGCCCGCACGCAGTCCGGATTCTCCCTCACGGAGTCGCTGGCGGCGTTGATGCTCGTGACGGTCGTGATCCTGGGCATCGCCGCCGGGATCCTCACCGCCGTGAGGGCCACCCGGGTGGTCTCCGAGACGCAGCGGGCCGAGGCCAAGCTGACCGACGCCACGGAGGCGATCAAGGCGAAGACCTACGTCGAGTGCGCCTCGCCGACCAGCTACGCGGTACCCGAGGTCGCCAACGCGAGCGTCACCGCCGTGCGCTACCTGCGGGCTGACAGCGGCGGCACGGAGTTCGTCGACGCCTGCCCGCCGGCCGGGACCGATCTCGCCCAGCGCATCACCGTCGTGGTGGGCAACCGCTCCGCCGAGGTGGTCAAGCGCAACCCCGCGTCGTCGGGAGCCACGCCATGAGGTCGCGGCGTGGGCAGGCGGGCATCACGCTCATGGAGATCCTCCTGGCGTTGGCCATCGCATCGATCCTGATGGTGCCGCTCGGGGCGTGGGCGTACGGCACGATCAAGGCGAACATCGTCAGCCGGGACGAGCTCGGCCGCGCCAGCGCCACCGGGCTGCTCAACATCTACTTCCTGCGCGACGTCGCGGCCGCCCGTGCCGTCGTCAATCGCTCGACGATCGATGCGCCCGGCGAGGCCCTGGACTGCACGGGAGTTCCCAGCGCGAGCGCCGGCACGCCCGTGCTGCGCCTCATGCAGTCCGGCAACGAATCCAAGAGCGTGGTGTACGTGGTCGTGGGCAGCGACACGCCGGCGAAGCTGCACCGACACGTGTGCAAGGCCGACGGTTCGTACGAGTCGGGCAACAAGCTCATCGGATCGATCGACCGCGACTCGGTCACCACCGGCTGCTTCAACCCGGCGTCCCAGCAGGTGCAGTGCGACGCGCCCGACGCCATCCGCACCTCCATCACCGTCCGACCCTGGTCCGACGGGCGTGTCCGCGCTCCGATCACCGTGAGCGGCACCCGCCGCACCAACGGGGCGGGCACGGGCACGTCCACGTCCAACCCGCCGGACCCCCGCTTCGACATCACGCCCGGCACGCGCGGCGATGCGGACACCGTGTTCACCGTCAGGAACACCTCGACCGATCCCGACGGCGACACCTTGGAGGTCACCTGGGACCTGCCGTCGAACGCCACCTTCACCGGTGCGTTGACCGACCAGCAGATCACCTTCCGGCTCCCCAGCTCGGGCCAGGTGACGCTGCGCGTGCGCGATCCCTTCGGCAACGAGAACGCCGGCTCGGTGTGGGTGGACGTGGTCAACCGGGCGCCGGTCATCGGCGCCAGCTCGTGCAGCCCGGCCGGCGATCGCCGCTACCAGCTGTCCACCACGGTCACCGACCCCGACGGCGATCCGCTGGACATCACCTGGACCGACGCCGCGGGCACGACCCTGCAGGGCGCCAACCCCATCTGGAACGTCCCGGCCGGGCTCACCGGCGAGCAGACCCTGCAGATCAGCGCATCGGACGGCCGGGGCAAGGCTCAGCAGGTCGCGATCCAGTGCGACGTCGGCGGCGGAACCGGCGGACCGGGTGGACCCGGCGGGGGCGGCGGCGTGGAGATCCAGCCGGCTCCTGACCTGGCAGGCGTCGTCAACGCCGCACCGCCGGGCGGCGGCGTGTCCGTGACGTTCACCGCGACCGAGCCGCTGGGCACGTCGAACTCGTGGGAGCTGTACCTCCGGGGAGCGCCATCGCCGGTCAACTCCACGTCCGGCGTGAACTCCTGGACGCTGACGTTCTCCTACGCCGAGGCCGGCGACTACGACATCGTCCGCATCACCGACGGTGTGGCCGGTCCGCGGGTGCCCTTCCGCGTGAACGCCATGCCGGCGCTCTCCCTGGTGTCGCCCGGTCAGAGCGGCTCGTTCCCGGCCCGGGTGGTCATGTTCACCTCGACGGCGACCGACCCCGACGGCGCGGTCGTCACCACCCACTGGGACTTCGGCGACGGCGGCCAGAGCGACGAGCCCGCCGGCAACGTGTCGCACACCTATGCGGCTCCCGGCAACTACCAGGTCACCTTCACCGCGACCGACAACAACGGCGCCGTGGCGACGGTCGTCCTGCCCGTCACGGTGGAGGAGACGCCGTGACCGCGGTGCTGGCCTCCATCCGCAACGCTCGACGTCGGGCCGCGAACGACGAGGGCGGCTATCTCCTCCTGTACGTGCTCGGGATCATCGGGCTCACGTCGGTGCTCGTCATCGCGCTCCTCGGCCTGGCGTTGACGTCGGCCAAGGTGGCCAAGATGGAGGCGCAGGTCGCCAAGGAGTCGCGAGCGGCCGATGGGGCGCTCGAGGCGCAGATCTCTGCCATCAGCGCCCGCGACGGCGAGGTGTGCGAGCTCCCCGAGACCCGCACCGTGTTCGCGTCGTCGGTCAGTCCCGAGGTCGAGGTCCGGTGCACGCCGCTCGGCGTCGCCGACAACGGCGACGCCCCGCTCGACGGGCCCGACGTGGAGATCGTCGGCACCACGCCGTACGCGGGGAACGTGCCCCGACCGTCCGAGGGCACGCTGACGAACCCCAACCTGGTGGTGCAGAGCAAGGATCGCCCCGCCCGGTTCGACTCCGACGTGAAGGTCACCGGCGGCGCCGCTCCCGACCGCACGGATGGCGGGAGCCCCGCCGTGCAGGCGGCGGGCCAGTACACGCAGGGGGCCACGGTCGGCGGCAGCGGGTGCGGGGTGCTCGATCAGGTCGGTTCGCGCTTCCGCATCCAGGACTCGGGCGTGGACGGCCACCCGACGTGCGACACCGACCCCAAGCTCACGGTGGCGAGCCCGTTCGACACCTCCGGGCTGGTCCGGCCGCTGTTCGGGCGCAACTTCGACTGCAGCTCCGGCCGCGTGGCCCTGGCACCCGGGAGCTACTCGCCGGCGGACATCACCGCGCTCAACGGCCTGCTCGGCGTGCCGTCGGCGTCCACCTGTCGCGTGGTGTTCGAGCCGGGGATCCACTACCTGGACGTGGTCGACACCTCCCGGACCGGCCCGAGCCGCAACTGGCTGACGATCGCCAACCCGCGGGCCCAGGTCGTGGGCGGCGTGGAGTCGGGCGCCGACTTCCCCCGCGCCTGCGAGGTGGGACCGGGCATCCCCGGTGTCCGCATCGTCCTCTCCGCGCGGTCCGCCATCCGCCACGACGCCGGGCAGGTCGCCCTGTGCCCGTCGTTCAACGGCGACGCCACGCTCCCTGTCTTGTCGCAGTCGAGCATCGTCGACACGCAGCCGCAGATGACGAGCGTGACCACTCCGGGGGCGACCCCGCACTTCGGCAGCGTGGACAACATCCGACCCGACCGGACCGACTGGGCCTTCACCGAGATGTGCGGCAACTGGGCGCTCGGCGGCGACTGGTTCAGCGGCTTCTTCTGGTACACGACCTGTCCGGAGAAGCGGTTCACCACCACGTGGGAGTCGGCCGGCTCGGGACCGCTGAACACGGCGAGGGTGCTGCTCGACGTCCGCGAGCGACCGGTGCTGGTGCCGAACTCGTGGCCCGACACGCCGGCGTCGTTCCACCAGATCGACCTGCAGGTGCAGTTCGACGTGCGGACCGGCGCCGGGGCCACCTGCTCCACGGCGAAGGTGCCGGTCGGTCGCTCCTACGGCGAGTCGAACCAGACGATGGCCTACGACCTGAAGTCTGGTACGTGCGCCACGACCCTGACCGACCAGGCCCAGTTCAACGGCGCGCAGGTCACCGCGATCTTCTCGGCTCCCAACCAGAGCCAGGGCCTGTGGCTCGACGTCAGGGACATGCACCTGGAGACCAACGTCGCCGCGCTGGTCAGCAACGGCACGCCCGAGGGGTCGGACTGGACCAACCCGGGCAACGCGAAGGTCCGGGACGGTTCGTCGGCCTCGGTGAACCAGCCGTCGGCCGGCATCCCCGTCACCGTGTGGGAGTCGGCGGGCAGGGTGACCCGTCGCTTCACGCTCACCGGCTTCGGGCTCGCGGGATCGGGGCTGAGCCCGGACGACCACGTCCGCACGCTCGGCGTCCAGATCGCCGGGCCGGCCAACGAGATCTCGTACCTGGCCGATCCGGTCGACGGCGGATCGACCACGCTCAAGATCACCGCCGCCGACGGCCAGACGTGCCAGCCGCCCGCCGGGACGGCCACCGGGCAGACCTACGGGCAGTCCAACGCGTTCATCCGCTACGACCTGATCGCCGGCGGGTGCGCCGGAGTCGTCAGCAAGGCGAGCCAGTTGGAAGGTGCCAAGGTCGAGCTCTCGATCAGGTCCGGCTGCGTCACCCCGCAGCTGCCGTTCCCGCCGGCCGGTTCCTGCAGCAGCGTGGCGCTGCCGAAGGTCGACCAGATGGTGCTGGTCGTCGGCACCGACACCTACAAGGGCGCCACGCCGTACTCGTCGATCAGCGTCGACACCGCCAACCACACGTCGTTCGACGTGTTCGGGCCGGTGGAGCTGCCCAAGTCGGACCTGGACATCCTGTGGAAGGGCACCGCCTACGCCCGTCCGCTGTTCGCGGGCCGCCTCCAGGTGAACGGTCTGGGCGTCCGGCAGATCGGGCCGGAGCAGGGATCGGTGTGCTGCATCCTGGACGACGACGTCGCCGTGCTGGTCGCGACCGTGGGCGGCAACACCCGAGCCCAGGCGGCGATCCGGGTGGACCCGGCGGCTCCCGCGTCGGCCTCGTCACGGCGCCCGGTCGAGATCCTCAGCTGGAAGCTCTGCGTCCGCACCGGTTGCTGAAGCCCGACGGGGGCGGACTGGGGATTCATCCCGCCCGTCAGCGCTGTTGCATCTCATCCCCTTTGGTCCACACTGGTGCGATGCGTGGTTGGAGGGGAGTCGCGATCTTGGTGGTCGCCGTGGTGTTCGCCGCCACCGGCTGCCTCCGCACCGACGTCGACGTGAAGGTGGACGACGACGGCTCGGGCTCGATCACCACGGACATCTACTTCGCCAACGAGACGCTCGAGCAGATGGGCCTCACCGCGGACCAGCTCCTCGAGGTCGCGAAGGTGTCCCTCGCCGGCATCGAGAACGGCGAGGTGTCGAGCGTTGCGACGGCCAACGCCAAGGGCATCCGCCTGGAGCTGCCGTTCGACGACTACCGCCAGGTCGGGCAGGCGTTGACCAACTCCGACCTCCAGGGCCAGCCGGTGCGGGCCTTCTCGAAGTTCCAGATCTCCGAGGGCGCCGACGGGAACTGGACGCTGTCCGCCACCGTCGATCCCGTCGGGTTCGAGGCGATCAAGGCGCAGGTGCCGACCGACTTCCAGGGACTGGCGGTCGACCCGGACCAGGCCGAGGTCAACTTCTCGGTCACCCTGCCGGGCAAGGTGGCCCGCTCCAACGCCGACCGGACCGACGGCGGGACGGCGACGTGGAAGCTCAACACCGCCGATGCGAAGACCACGCTGACCATGGAGAACGAGCCGTCCGGGATCAGCACGTTGCAGATGATCCTCATCGGCGTCGCAGGGCTCTTCGTCCTGGGCTTCATCCTGGTGCTGGTGACCGCCGCCGGCGGCAAGCGCCGCCGGCGCAAGCGGGCGGCGGTCGTGGACCGTCCCGGCTCGTGGCAGCCGCCGGCGCCGGCAGCCGAGGTTCCCAAGGGCGGCCGTGACGTGAACGACCTGCCCCCGCTCGAGTGGTCCCGCGGGGGGGGCCCGCCCGTCGGGTACTCGCCGCTGGGCGGCCAGCAGGTGAACGACACGATCGCTGCCGCGATCGCCGAGGCCGAGGGCATCGGCGCCGCCC
>JAEXGP010000268.1 GCA_023450775.1 Actinomycetes bacterium
GCTCCGGCGGGGGCACCACCGGCGGACCACGCGCTCTCCCGACGTCGGTCGGACGAGGAGCACGAGTGAGAAAGGCCGCAGGACGAACGGATCTGGGTCCGGATCCTCTCCGAGCGGAACCCGCTGCTGTCGGACATGCAGCGCGCCGTCGCCGGCGGCGAGGAGCACCCGGTCAGGTGGTGGCCGGTGCTGTCTCGGGCGGCACCCGTTCGATCCGGAAGCCGGTGAAGCCGTACAGGACGCTGAGCACCGGACTGGCGATGCAGAAGACGGCGAACGGCAAGTAGCTGAGCGTCGAGACGCCCAGCACCGCGGACATGAACGCGCCGCACGAGTTCCAGGGCACCAGGGGCGACGTCACGGTCCCGCAGTCCGCGGCGAGCCGCGACAGGTTCGTGTTGGCGAGACCCCGCTCCGCGAACGTGGCCCGGAACACCCGGCTCGGGAGCACCAGCGCGATGTACTGGTCGCCGGCGATCACGTTCAGGCCGAGTCCGCACGCGAGGACCGACAGGAACAGCGTGCCGGTGTGCTTGGCCGCCCCGATGAGCGGGTGGACGAGGCGATCGAGGAACCCGAACTCGTCGAGCAGGATCCCGAAGGTCACCGCGGCGATGATCAGCCAGATCGTCAGCAGCATCGAGTCCATCCCGCCACGTGACAGGAGCTGGTCGATCTCGCCGATGCCCGAGTCGATCGAGAACCCGTTCGCCATCGCCGCCCAGACGCCCTGGATCGACCCGGCGATGCCGTCGTGCGGCGTGGCGAGGGTGTGGACGAAGTCCGACATCACGTCGGGCTGGAGCATCGCCCCGAGCGCGCCGGCGAAGAGCGCGGACGCGCCGAGCGCGAGCGACGCCGGCGCCTTCTTGATCGACAGCACGGCCAGGAGCACGAGCGGCAGCAGGTTGAGCGGCGTGATGTGGAAGATCTGGTCGAGCTGGTGCAGCTCGATGGTGGTCGAGATCTCGTCGTCCACCGCGGGACCGGCGACACCGAGGATCGCGAACACGACGCACGCGACGAGGAAGGCGGGGACCGAGGTCCACACCTGGCTGCGGATGTGGTCGTAGATGTCGGCCTTCACCATCTGGGCGGTGAGGATCGTCGTCTCCGACAACGGTGACGTCTTGTCCCCGAGGTAGGCGCCGGAGATCACGGCCCCGGCGGTGATCGCGGGGGAGACCCCGAGCATGGTGGCGATGCCGACGAGCCCGACGCCGATCGTCCCGGCCGTCGTCCACGAGCTGCCGATCGAGAGCGCCACGGCGCCGCAGATCAGCGCGGAGGCCAGGTAGAACCAGCTCGGCGAGAGGATCTGGATGCCGTAGTAGACGAGCGTGGGGATCGTGCCGGACAGGTTCCACGTGCCGATGAGCGCGCCGACGGCGAGCAGGATGAACACGGCGCTGGTCAGCGACAACATGGCGGTCTGGCCGTGGCGTTGGACGTCGTCCCACCGGTTGCCGTTCTTGAGGGCGATCAACGCCACGATCCCGCAGCACAGGACGAGTGCCACCTGGATCGGCCCGTCGAGGGCGTCCAGCCCGAACAACAGCAGCGAGCCGCCGATCAGGACGACGAGCGCGATCAGCGGGATGATCGAGTCGAGGACCGACGGCGGCCGGGGCTCGGGTCGTTCTGCTGCTGGTTCGTCCGTCGACACGCGGGCCTTCCGCTGACTGACGGATGGTAGGTGGGAGGTGGCGGTCCGTCGACCATCTCTACGCCTCCTGGGTAGGTCGCCCGGCAGTCGACGACCCACCCGGAGGAGTTCGATGCAGGTGATCCGGATCGTCCCCAACGTGTCGTCGGAGGCCTTCGAGGCCAGTGCCGACTTCTACACAGCCCTGTTCGACCTCGAGGTCAGCGTGGAGCTCGACGACTGGTATCTCCAGCTCATGCCACCGTCGGAGCCCCGGCTCAACATCGGGTTCGTCCATCCCGACAGCGAGCTCTTCGCAGGGCGGGATCGTCCGTCCGGACCGTCGGGCGTGGTGCTCACGGTCCACGTCGACGAGGTCGACGAGGCGTACCAGCGGGCGCAGCGGCTCGACGCGGAGGTCGTCATGCCGATCCGGGACGAGGACCACGGGCAGCGCCACTTCGTGCTGGTCGACCCGAACGGCCTGCTCGTGAACGTGATGAGCGCTCTCTGACGGCGGAGCGCCGAGGTCCGGCTGCGCGCGTCCGGGTGGGGAGCGAAGGGCGTGCCTCGGGGGAGTGGCGATCCCTCCGTCGGACACGACTGTCCGGCGTCGTCCCGGGTACGCGACGAGGTTCGCGAAGGGGGTCGCCATGAACACGGCCGGATGGACCATCTCGATCATTGCCATCGTCATCGCCCTGGTGGTGGCGTTCCGGTGGGAGCGCTCCAGCGGTGGGTCCACCGACGATCTGCGCGACGCCACTGGTGCAGCGTTCGAGTTCATGAGCCCGTCGTGGATCGCCATGGCGAGGCGCGAGATCACGCGGGCGTTGTCACGACAGGACCTGGACGTCGAGCCGTTCACCCTGTCCGAGGAGTTCACCGACCCGCCGGCCCATCTGGCTCGCGGGGCGGGCACGATCGGCTTCGCGGTCCGGATCGGACACGGCGACGTCGAGGTCGTCGACCACCCGTCTGCCGACGCCGACGTCCGGGTGATCAGTGACTACGCGGATGCCCTCGAGCTCGCCCGCGACCCCGATGCGGCCTCGGCGGACCCCGACGAGGCCCGGCGACGACTCGCCGAGGGCCGTCTGAGGATCGAGGGAGACCCGACGGGTATGCCGGACCAGCTCCAGGCGCTCGACATCCACCGACTCCTCGCCCGACACACCGCCTGACGTCGTCGGGGCGTCTGAGCGATCTGTGACCTCCGACCCTGCTGTGATTCTCTAGGCGTTGCTAGAGTAAATCGTGACGGCGGATGCGGCGGGCGGAGGTGGCGACGATGGGTGCAGGTGGATTCGGATCGATCCCGACGGCGGATCTCGACTCCGAAGCGGAGATCGCGGAGATGGTCCGCCGCTTCTACCAGTCGGTCGCGCAGGACGATCTTCTGGGACCCGTGTTCAACGACGTGGCGCAGGTCGACTGGTCGGAGCACCTGCCCAAGCTCACCGCGTTCTGGTGCCGGGCACTGATCGGCCGGCCCGGTTACGAGGGGAACCCGTTCCGTGCTCATCAGCTCGTGAGCGCCCGGTCCCCGTTCACGGCTGCCCACTTCGAACGGTGGCTCGACCTGTTCGCCGACACCTTGTCGGGTTGGAGCGGACCGGGCGTGGAGCGGGCGCTCGACCTGGCGCACCGGGTGGCCGAGGTGCACGGTCGACAGCTCGGGGCCGGCGGAGCGTCGTCGCTCACGCTGATCGCGGATCGGTGACGGGCGTGCCGGCGGTCGGATCCGACCTCACGACCCGATCGGCCGTGCACGACCTGGTCGTCGAGTTCTACCGGGAGGTCATCCTCGACGACCTGCTCGGTCCGGTCTTCGACGACGCCGCAGAGGTCGACTGGGCGGTGCACATCCCCAAGCTCGTCGACTACTGGTGCCGCGTCCTCCTCGGCGAGCCGAGCCCGCCGCTGCGAACCGTCCCGGCGCACCGGGCGCTGCATGCGCTGGTCGCCATCCGCTCGGAGCACTGCGATCGCTGGTGGGAGCTGTGGTCCGACGCCGTCGACCGGCAGTGGTGCGGCCCCGCGGCAGAGCACGCCAAGGACCACGCCGCCGCGCTGATGTCGGGCCTGGCCCGCAGGGTGTTCGGCTTCGAGTGGGCGCATCGGGACCGGGGCTCCCGGTCCGCCGAGCGTCCCGCGGGAGCCGTCCCCTCAGGTTGACCCGGGGGTGTCGCCGGTCCGGCGGCACCGGAGCCGGCACTGGGCCCGGCGTGGGTCCTTCGCCACCAGCTCCTCCACCACGAACCCTCCGACGGTCGAGGCGATCCCCTCGGCGAGCCCGAGGTGCAGCTGGCAGACCGTGTCGGCATCCGTGAGGGCCGCCGAGGCGAACGGGCACTCCTGCAGGGTGATCGTGAACGACTCGCCCTGGTCGCGGACCCGCGGCTCGAACCCCTGTCGCGCCATCTGGTCCACCAGCACCTCGACGGGTTCGGTGGAACCCGCGACGCCGAGATGCGTTCGGGCGCCGGCCCGCCGGCCGATCTCCCGGGGCGACGCTCCGGTGCGCACCATCTCTGTGAGCAGCACCGACAACCGCTCGTAGGGACCGGTCACGCCCCACCGGCTGTCGGCCGACGGATCGACCTCGTACTGCAGTGGCGGGCGGCCGCGTCCCGACGACGCGCCGACCCGCTCGATGACCAGTCCGGCATCGACCAGCTTCGCCAGGTGCTGGCGGATGGCGTTGTGGTTCAGTGCGAAGTGCTCGGTGAGCTCCGCGACGCCGACCGGGCCGCCCGCGTCGGCCAGGTAGCGGAACACCCTGTGGCGCGTCGGATCTCCGAGGGCTCGAGCTTGCAGCTGGAGGTCGTCCGACACGCCCCGCAGTTTAACTACTGAACGCTGGAGAAAAGATCGGGGTCTGGTTATTGTTCTGTCGTATGACGGAAATAATCAGTGCTCACGGGGTTCGTCGCAGCGAGCCGGAGCCGGCGTTCACCGCCGGGACCGGTCGGGCGGTGCTCCTCGGGACGGTGCTCGGGTTCTTCGTGGTGGGCGGCCTGTGCGGCGGCGTCGCCGCCCTCGTCGGACTGCCTCCTGCCGCAGCGGTCGCGCTCGGCGCGTTCACCGGGCTCTGGGGCGGCCCTGGCTTCGGTGGGATGCTCGGCTTCGTCCTCCACCAGTCGAAGACGGGGAGCGACACCTCGTCCGAGCACGGTCCTCAGCGGTCGGCGTGACGGCTCCGGCGGCTGCGGTCCGCGCGGCGGCTCGAGCGATGCGGTGACGGAGGATGTGCGGATGGACGCGCTGAAGGCGGACCAGGCGATCACGCGGCGACCCGACGGTCGCACCGAGTCGCTCAGGGTCAAGGTGCATCCCGGCCTCTGCGAGGGCTGGGGCAACTGCCACCGCTGGGCGCCCGAGGTCTATCCCCTCGACGACGACGGGCTCATCGCCGTCCACCTCCTGGAGGTGCCACCCGAGCAGGCCGAGGCCGCCTGGCTCGGCGCCCAGGCCTGCCCGGCCGGCGTGATCACGATCGTCGAGGTCGTCGTGCGACTCGATGCGGACGACCGGCCGGCGGACGTCTCGTGACGCCGCGGCCGACCCACCCGCGGCTCGCGGCGTCACTGCTGATGGTGGGCATCGTCGTCCTCATCGTCGTGCTCTCCGCGCTGTCGGTCCGCTGATCCAGGACCGCTGGCGGGAGGCGCGGACGCCGAGGTCCGATCGAGCGCCGGATAGGTGACGCTGAGATCCGCCTCGACGACCGCGCCGGCGCTCAGCTCGGCCTGCTGGACCCGGCCGCCGCCCATGATGTGGACGACGTCGTCGCCGTGGGCCAGCAGGTGGTCGGCGATGATCCGCCGGTGGCAGCGCCACCACACGGCCTCCGAGCACATCACCGCCGCCGGACGTTCCGCGCCCCACTCGCGGAGCTCGGCGAGCGCTCGACGGAACTCCTCGCTGAGCCCGTGGTCGGCGTAGTTGTGGAAGCTGCGGTTCTCCCACCATCCGTTGACCTCGGCGGGCACGTCCGCGCTCCTCGGGCGACGCCCGGTCAGACCTTCCGCCCGTCGGAACGAGATCCCCTCCTCGCTCAGCGACGACGCCAGATCGTCCTGGTCGAACTGGGGGTTCCTCGCGGAGCCCGGCAACCGGCGCACGTCGACCACCAGCTCGACGCCGTGCTCGTCGAGCAGGGCCAGGAACTCCTCGATGGTCCGGTTCGAGTGACCGATCGTGAAGATCCGCCGCGGCGTCGCCATGTCGTGCGGCCGGACCGTGC
>JAEXGP010000266.1 GCA_023450775.1 Actinomycetes bacterium
CCGCACGCACCTGCCGCTGCTCGCGGCGCGCCAGCTGCAGCACCTGCCGCCGGTGATGCGCCGGCTCCACGCCGACTGGGTGCGCAGCCGCGAGCGGTCACCCGACCCACGGCGCTGATCCGCGGAGCTTCGCTGCCGAGCTCGCGGCGGGCCGATCGCCAACGGCCTCGGCGGCCGCTTCGCCGACGAGGCTCAGCGCTCCCGCGGGAACGCCACGGCGGTCCCCCGCACGCCGATCGCGAGCTCGTCGCCGGGTGCGACGTCGACGGTGGTCGACGGCCAGCGTGCCCGCACCGATGCATGTGCCACCTCGAGCTCCACCACCATGTCGGCCCCTTCGAAGCGGGTGCGCCGGACCGTGGCGGTCACGGCCCCGACCACGCCCTCACCGGACGGCACGACCTGCTCAGGTCGCAGGCACACGTGGACCGGTCCGGACGCGACCGAGCCGTTCGACGGCACGGCCACCGGGAACGTCCCGATCGCACAGCGCGCCGTCGCCGTGGACACCGCCTGTCCGTCCGGCGGGGCTGCAGCGTCGACCAGCTCGCCGGGGACGACGACCGCCTCGCCCAGGAACTCGGCCACCCACATGTCGGAGGGCCGCCGGTACAGCTCGACCGGGTCGCCCACCTGCGCGATCCGCCCGTCGCGCATGATCGCCACGCGGTCCGCCATCGACAGCGCCTCGTCCTGGTCGTGGGTGACCAGGACCGCGGTCGTCCCCGTCGACCGGATCAGGTCCGCCACCTCGGCCCGCAGCGATCGCCGGAGCGACGCGTCGAGGGCGCTGAACGGCTCGTCGAGCAGCACGACCTCGGGCGAGGGCGCCAACGCCCGGATCAGGGCCACGCGTTGCTGCTGCCCGCCCGAGAGCTCGTGTGGACGCCGGCCGCCCATGCCCGCCAGGTCCACCAGCTCGAGCAGCTCTTCGACCCTGGCTGCCCTCTCCGAGCGCGACCAACGGTGGAGACCGAAGCCCACGTTGCCCGCCACGTCGAGGTGCGGGAACAGCGCGCCCTCCTGCGGGACCAGTCCGACCCGTCGACGCTCCGGCGGGACGTGGACGCGATCGCCGTCGAGCAGCTCACCGCCGACGTGCACGGTGCCCGAGTCGGCGCGCTCGGTACCTGCCAGCACGCGCAGCAGCGTGGTCTTGCCGCTGCCCGAGGGGCCGAGGACGGCGGTGACCGACCCGACCGGCACGGTCAGGTCGACCCCGTCCAACGCGGCCACCGGCGGTCGCACGGGGAACGTGCGACGGAGGTCCGACACCTCCACCGCCGGAGTGTCAGGGTCCGGCGCGCTCACGACTCGGCGCTCCTGCGGACCGTGCGATCGCCGACGAGTCCGAGCAGCGCCGCCGGCAGGGCGGCGAGCACGACGATGGCCACCGCGTACGGCACGGCCTGCGAGCGCGAGAGCGAGGACGTGTGGTCCCACAGGCGAGTCGCGAGCGTGTCGAACTCGGTGGGACGGAGGAACAGCGTGGCCGGCAGCTCCTTCATCACGGTCAGGAAGACGAGCGTCGCCGCGATGCCGGCGCCGGGCGCGACGAGCCGCCAGGTCACGGCCCACCACGTGGCCACCGGCCCGCGCCCGAGCGTCCGCGACACCTCCTCGAGCGAGCGCGGCACCTGCGCGACCGCCGAGCTCAGCACTCCCAGGGCGAGCGAGAGGAACAGCACGAGGTACGCGAGCACGAGCATCGGGATCCGCTGGTAGAGCGACGGCAGCGCCCGGATGCCGAAGAACACGACGCTGAGCCCGACGACGACGCCGGGCAGGGCGTGACCCGCGTAGGCCGCGGCGGAGGCGGCGCCGGCCATGCGGCCCGGATGGCGGATCGTCAGGAACGCGAGCGGGAGCCCGAGCGCGACCACCGCGAGCGCGCCGAGCGCCGCCACCTCGAGCGTGTTGAGCACCGCCGGGAGGAGCTCCGACCAGTCGGGCGCCCAGTCACCACGTGTGGCCCACTGACGGAGGCCGCGGCCGGGCACGCCGACCGCGACGAGGAGCACCGCGACCGGGACGGCGACCGCGGCCCACCGCCAGCGCCCGAGCGCGGACAGCGACTGCGGTCGCAACGGTCCTCGCCCGGCGGCCTCGGCACCGGAGCGGCGCTCGACGCGCATCGCGACCGTGGCCACGCCGACCGCCAGCACCGCGAGCAGGCAGCCGAGGACCGCCGCGGTCGTGCGGTCGAACGACGCCCGGTACGAGCGGTAGATGGCGTGCGTCAGGACCTGGTACCGCATGGTCGCCACGGCGCCGAAGTCGCTGAGCACGTACAGCCCGACCAGCAGCGCCCCTCCGAGGACCGCCAGCCGCACCTGCGGCAGCGTGACGTGGACGAACGTCGCGAACCGCCCCCGGCCGAGGGTCTGGGCGACGTCGGACAGCTCCGGATCGCAGCGCCGCATCGCGGCCAGCGTCGGCAGGTACACGTACGGATACGAGATCGTGATCAGCACGATCACCGCTCCCCACCGACCCGCGAGGTTCGGGAACCATCCGATCCAGCCCCACGCGGCCACGTACGACGGGATCGCGAGCGGCACCGCGAGCGCCACCTGCCACGCCCGACGGCCTGGCAGGTCGGTGCTCGACACCAACCACGCCAGGCCGACGCCGAGCACGACGCAGCCGGCCGTGACGATCAGCCCGAGCTCGACCGAGCGCCACACGAGGCGGAGCGTCGTCGAGCGGGTGGCCGTGTCGAGCGCGGCGTCCCAGCCGCGCTCGCCGGCGCGCATGACGAGGTAGACGAGCGGCAGCGCCGCGACGGCGACCGCGATCAGCCCGATGAGCGACAACCCCACGGGCGCCCGCCGCCGACGCCGTCGGGACGGCGGCGGCGGCGGCGGGACGACCGCGGTCAGCGGTGCCGACGCAGCCGTGCCGGTCGCGACCGGTGTGCTCAGGAGACGTCCAGACCGAGCTCGCCGAGCAGCGCCTGGGTCTCGGCCAGCGAGTCGAGGTCGGTCAGGTCGATCTCCGGACCCTCGAGCTCGGCGAGCGGCGGCAGACCCTGCGGACCGACGACGCCACCGACGACCGGGTACTCCCACGTCTGCTCGACGAAGTACTTCTGACCCTTGGCGGAGGTGAGGTAGTCGACCAGCGCCAGCGCTGCGGGGTTCTTCGCGCCCTTGGCGGTGATGCCGACGGCCGTGGCGTTGACGAGGCCGCCCGGGTCGTCACCGGTCGGGAAGACGAGCTGGGCCTTGAGCTGGTCGCGACCCTCGTGCCGGGCCCAGTAGTAGTGGTTGATGAGCCCGACCGCGACCTCGCCGGAGTTGACGGCCTCGAGCACGTCGTCGTTGCCCTCGATGGTGGTGACCACCTCGTTCTCCTGCATCCCCTCGAGCCACTCGCGCGCCGCGTCGTCACCCTCGGACACACGGAAGCCGGTCACGAAGGCCTGGAAGCCGGCGTTGCCCGGAACGATCGCCACGTCACCCTTGTACGCCGCGTCGGTCAGCGCCTTCACGCACTGCGGCACCTCGTCGACCTCGTCGGGGTTGTAGGCGATGACGCGGGAGCGGCCGGTCACGCCCACCCACAGGTTGTCGTCGTCCGGCTGGAACCGCTCCTGGACCCGCTCGACGATCTCGTCGGGCAGCGGGGTGAGGAGATCCTCCTTGGCCACCGCGCCGACCGCGCCGACCTCCTGGGAGTAGAAGAGGTCGGCCGGCGAGTCCGCGCCCTCCTCCAGGATCTGCGCGCCCATCTCGGCCGAGCTGCCGTAGCGCACGTCCACGGTCACGCCGGTCAGCCGGCTGAACTCGTCGATCAGCGGCTGGATCAGCTTCTCGTCCCGGCCGCTGTAGAGCGTGACCGCCTGGCCGCGCAGCGACGGGTCCGGGGTGAACGACACGGGGGTGCCCTCGGCCGCCACGCCGGGGGCCGAGAGGTCGAGGTCCGCCGTGGAGATGCCGGGCTCGGGGCAGGGCCCGGCGCCGGCCGCGTCGCCTGCGGTCGTGGTCGTGTCGGCGGCGCCGTCGTCGCCGTCGTCGCTGGTGCATGCGACGAAGGCGAGCAGCGGGATCGCCAGCAGCGCGAGCCAGGATCGGGTGGAGCGGGTCATCGTCGGTCGTCCTTTCCGGCGGGGCCCGGTGCAGCGGCGCACGGGGCCGGACCAAGGTCCGGCGGAACAGTAAGGCGTCCCTAACCCGAGATCCAGCCGGCCCGACGACCACGTCGGCAGGCACGCCGATCATCGACTGCGTGGGACCCCGGCCCGCCGCTCCCCGTCGCCCCGGGCCCGCCACGCGCCTCAGGCCAGGCCGAGCGCCTCGACCTCCTCGGCCGCCTCCTCGTCGGCGTGCCATCCCTCGAGCAGGGCCAACAGCGTGCGGACGCCGAAGCCGGTCGCCCCCTTGGACTGCTCGCCGTCGGGCTCCTGCAGGTACGCGGGCCCGGCGATGTCGAGGTGCGCCCACGGGATGCCCTCACCGACGAAGTCCCGCAGGAACAGGCCGGCGGTGAGCGTGCCACCCCAAGGCTGGGCCGAGATGTTCTTGATGTCGGCCACCTGGCTGTCCAGCCGCGACCGGTAGTCGTCGGGCAGCGGCAGCGGCCACACCCGCTCCCCCGCCGTCGCGGCGGCGTCGGCCACCCGGCTGCGGAAGTCGTCGTCGTTCGACATCAGCCCGGCGATCCGGTCGCCCAGCGCCACCAGACATGCGCCGGTCAGCGTGGCCAGGTCGACGATCGCGGCGGGCTCCTCCTCGGACGCCAGGATCAGCGCCTCGCCGAGCACCAGGCGACCCTCGGCGTCGGTGTTGAGCACCTCGACGGTCGTGCCGTTGCGGGCGGTGTAGACGTCGCCGGGGCGCTGGGCCTGCCCGTTGACCATGTTGTCGGTCATCGGCGTGAAGCTGACCACCCGCACCGGCACGTCCAGCGCCGGCAGCGCGCACATGGCCGCGATGACCGCTGCGGCCCCGCCCATGTCGTCCTTCATGTCCATCATCGACGCAGCGGGCTTGAGCGACAGACCGCCGGAGTCGAACGTGATGCCCTTGCCGACGAGCGCCACGGTCGGCGTGTCGGCATCCGCACCCTCGGGCTCGTAGGTGAGCTTCACCAGGCGCGGCTCGATGGTGGAGCCCTGGTTGACCGCGACCAGGCCGCCCAGGCGGGCCTCCCGGATCGCCTCCAGATCGAGCACCTCCACGCCCACGCCCGCCTCCTCGGCACGGGCCGCGGCGCGGTCAGCGAACTCGGGCGCGGTGAGCGTGCCGCCGGGGGTGTTGACCAGGTCGCGGGCGAAGCACACGGCGTCGGCCACGGCGGCGCCGGTGGCGACGCCCTCGCGGGCGGCGCGCACCGCGGCGTTGTCGTCGCCGACCACCAGGGTCACCGCGCCGAGGCCCGGCTTGACCTTGTCGGGCGACCGCAGATCGTCGAAGCGGTAGGCGCCCAGGATCCGCCCCTCGGTCAGCGCCCGGGCGGCGACCGCCAGCTCGGGTTCCAGGTCCGACGGCAGCTCGAACGCCACCCGCCGGTGCTTCGGCACGGCCCGCACGAACGCGGCGCCGGCTCGGCGCAGCGCGTCGGTGGCGCCGGACCCGGTCGCCCCGGACGGGCCCAGGCCGACCACCACGGTGGCGCGGTCGCCGTCGTCGAACGTGGCCGAGGAGCCCACGCTCCCGGTGAAGCCCACGCGGTCGAGCGCGGCCTTGCGCACGCCTGGCACGCGGCCGAGCCGGTCGCTGTACGCGACCACGGCCACCGCCGTGGCACCCGCGGGCGCGGTCTTGGCCACCTTGACGTCGATCAGGTCCGACACGTTCAACCTCCGGAGTTCTGCTGCGTGATGTGGTGCTGCGTGCTGTGGTGCTGCGCGATGTGGTGCTGGTGCGTGCCGTCGCCGCTGGCGGGCGGTCAGGCGGTGCCGTCCACTGACCGGGTCGTGCGCGACGAGCCCTCCTGCCACCGGGCGAGGGCCCACAGGAGGTCCGAGAGCCGGTTGAGGTACGGGCCCACGTGGGACCCCTCGTCGGCTGCGGCCAGCGACGCCCGCTCGGCCCGGCGAACGATCGCACGCGCCACGTCGAGGTGGGCGGCGACGACGGTCTCGCCCGGGACGACGAACTCGCGTGGCGCGTCGAAGCGGCTGGTGACGTCGTCGATGGCGGTCTCGAGGGCGGTGACCATGTCCGCGGTGACCAGGGACGTCCCGGCCGACAGCTTGTGGCGGTTGCCCGGCGCGGTGGCGAGCTCGGCCATGGCCACCCACAGGTCGCGCTCGATGCCGATCAGCAGCCCGACGAGCTCGTCGTTGGTGTCCGCCACGTGCGCACCGCCGGGCACCGCGACCGCCGCGTGCGCCCTGGCCACGCCGATCGCGGATTGCGCCTCGTCGATCTCGCCGTAGGCGACCGGGCGGGGGTCGTCCTTGCGGACCCGCCCGCCGTAGAGCAGTCCGGTGGTGCCGTCGTCACCGGTGCGCGTGTAGATGTCCATCCGGGCGGGATCCTACCGAGCAGCCGCCGGGCGGATACCGGAGCGAGGGCGCCTGGGGCCGGCAAGTACGCTCGCGGCACCTATGACTGCGTCCCCCACCTCTCCCTACCTCGCTGCGATCGGCGAGCGCGTGCTCGTCTACGACGGCGCCGCCGGCACCTGGCTGCAGGAGCAGGGCCTCACCATGGAGGACTACGGCACGCCCGAGCTCGAGGGCTGTCCCGAGATCCTGGTCGAGACCCGACCGGAGCTCATCAAGCGGATGCACGCCGAGTATCTGGAGGCGGGCGCCGACGTCATCGAGACCAACACGTTCGGCGGCATGCGGGCCACGCTCAACGAGTACGGCCTGGCCGACCGCACGGTCGAGCTCAACCGGATCGCCGCCACGCTCGCCCGGGAGGTGGCCGACGAGTTCTCCACGCCCGAGCGGCCCCGGTTCGTCGCCGGGTCCATCGGCCCCGGCACCCGCTTCGCGTCGCTCGGCCAGGTCCGCTACGCCGAGCTGCGCGACCAGGTGGCCGAACAGGCGCGCGGCCTGCTCGAGGGCGGCGTCGACCTGCTGCTGCTCGAGACCCAGTTCGACCTGCTCGGCATCAAGGCCGGCATCAACGGGTGCCGCGCCGCCATGGCCGAGGTGGGGCGCGAGGTCCCGATCCAGACCCAGGTCACGATCGAGCTCACCGGCCGCATGCTCCCCGGCACCGAGATCGGCGCAGCGCTCGTGGCGCTCGACGCCATGCGGCCCGACGTCATCGGCATCAACTGCGCCACCGGCCCCGAGGAGATGGCCGAGCACATCCGCCATCTCAGCCAGCACTCGCGGATCCCCATCTCGGTGCTCCCCAACGCGGGGTTGCCGTCGGTGGTCGACGGCCACATGCACTACGACCTGACCGCCGAGGACTTCGTGTCCTACCAGCGCCGGTTCATCGAGGAGTTCGGCGTCAACGTGGTCGGCGGCTGCTGCGGCACGACGCCCGAGTACATCCGCCAGCTTGCTGACGCGGTCGCCGAGACCACCCCTGCGGTGCGCGAGCCCCGGTTCGAGCACGGCCTGGCGTCGATCTACTCCCCCGTCACGCTGTCGGAGGACGACGGCGACGACGGCGGCTCTGCGTCCACCAACCTCATCCTGATCGGCGAGCGAACCAACGCCAACGGCTCCAAGAAGTTCCGGGAGGCGATGCTCGCCCAGGACTGGGACACGTGCGTCCAGATGGCCAAGGACCAGGTGCGCGAAGGCTCCGCCGTGCTCGACGTCTGCGTCGACTACGTGGGCCGCGACGGCACTGCGGACATGGACGAGATCGCGCAGCGCTTCGCCACGCAGAGCTCGGTCCCGCTGGTGCTCGACTCCACCGAGCCCCAGGTCATCGAGGCCGGCCTGCAGTGGGTCGGCGGCCGCGCCGTGCTCAACTCCGCCAACCTGGAGGACGGCGAGGGCGAGGGCTCGCGCTTCGACCGCGTGATGACGCTGGCCCGCACCTACGGCGCCGCGGTCATCTGCCTGCTCATCGACGAGGAGGGCCAGGCCCGCGACGTCGAGTGGAAGATGCGGGTGGCGCACCGGATCCACGACCTGGCCACCGAGCGCTACGGCCTGGAGCCGCAGGACCTGATCTTCGACGCGCTGACGTTCCCGCTGTCCACCGGCGACGACGACCTGCGCCGCGACGGCATCGCGACGATCGAAGCCATCCGGCGCATCAAGGCCGAGCTGCCCGGCGTGCACACCACGCTCGGCCTCTCGAACGTGAGCTTCGGTCTCTCCCCCGCCGCCCGCCACGTGCTCAACAGCGTCTTCCTGCACGAGTGCACGCAGGCCGGCCTGGACTCGGCGATCGTGCACGCGTCCAAGATCATCCCGCTCAGCCGGATCCCCGAGGAGCAGCGCGACGTCTGCCTGGACCTGGTCTGGGACCGCCGCGGCACCGAGGGCGCGCTGTCGGACGGCGACGCCAACTACGACCCCCTGACCAAGCTCCTCGAGGTCTTCTCGGACGTGCAGGTCGCCGAGACGGTC
Source organism: Actinomycetes bacterium (assembly GCA_023450775.1). GTDB lineage: Bacteria > Actinomycetota > Acidimicrobiia > Acidimicrobiales > Microtrichaceae > Dermatobacter. The sequence goes on from JAEXGP010000266.1 coordinate 8,501, forward strand.
CAGGAGGACCGCTCCGGCTGGCCGGTCGAGCAGCGCCTGAGCCAGCGGATCATCGACGGCGACCGGGAGGGGCTGATCGACGACCTCGACGAGGCGCTCGCCGCCGGCCTGAGCCCGCTCGCGATCATCAACGACGTGCTGCTCGCCGGCATGAAGGTCGTCGGCGACCTCTTCGCCACCGGCGAGATGCAGCTGCCGTTCGTGCTGCAGTCCGCCGAGACCATGAAGATGTCGGTGAGCCACCTCGAGCAGTTCATGGAGAAGGCCGACGACGACTCGGGCAAGGGCCGCATCGTGCTCGCCACCGTGAAGGGCGACGTGCACGACATCGGCAAGAACCTGGTCGACATCATCCTCACGAACAACGGCTACGAGGTGCACAACCTCGGCATCAAGATCTCGATCACCGAGATGATCGACAAGGCGCTCGAGGTCAAGGCCGACGCCATCGGCATGTCGGGCCTGCTCGTGAAGTCCACGTTGATCATGCGCGACAACCTCGAGGAGCTGAACGAGCGCGGCCTCTCCGAGATCCCCGTGCTGCTCGGCGGCGCGGCGCTCACCCGCACCTACGTGGAGCGCGACCTGCGCGAGGTCTACGAGGGCCGGCTCTTCTACGGCAAGGACGCGTTCGAGGGGCTGCGGGTCATGGACCGGCTCGGCGAGATCCGCCGGGGTGAGGACGACGACCCGGCCTGGGGTCGTGAGCCCGGCGGTCGGGACATCCCGGCGCGCACCACGCACCAGCAGGCCGACGACGACGTCGAGCTGCCCGCCCGCTCGCCCGAGGTCATGACCGACAACCCGGTCTTCGTGCCGCCGTTCACCGGCACCCAGGTGGTCAAGGGCCTCGCCGTGGACGACATCGCGGCGTTCGTGAACCCGACCGCGCTGTACCGCAACCAGTGGCAGTTCCGGCCCGAGACCCGGCCCGACGGGTCGGTCGAGACCGACGACGAGTTCAAGGAGCGGCTGCGGCCGATGTTCCGCGAGCAGCTCGCCGCGGCCAAGTCCGAGGGCCTGCTCGTGCCGCAGGTCGTCTACGGCTACTTCCCCGCCAACGCCGACGGCGACGAGCTGGTGATCTGGACCGACGAGTCGCGGTCCGAGGAGCGCACCCGCTTCGCGTTCCCGCGGCAGCGCAAGGAGCCGTTCCTCTGCATCGCCGACTTCTTCCGCCCGCTCCGCAACCCCGACGGCAGCGAGGGCGAGCTCGACTACGCGGCCTTCCACATCGTCACCATGGGCGCCGCGGTGTCCGAGCGGACCGCCGAGCTCTTCGCCGCCGACAAGTACCAGGACTACCTGCTGCTGCACGGGCTGGGCGTGGAGATGGCCGAGGCGCTCGCCGAGTACTGGCACCGGCGCATCCGCGAGGAGTGGGGATACGCCGGCGAGGCCCCGCCCGGGGCCGACGCCGCGGCACCCGACCAGGGCGCGCG
>JAEXGP010000278.1 GCA_023450775.1 Actinomycetes bacterium
CCGTGGCGTCGACCACGACGTCGGTGCACGCCGGGTCACCCGACCCGGGAGGGTCGACGAGGTGCAGCGCCAGCTGGGCCGTCGCCATCCAATCCGGGGCGATGACGCGCCCGACGAGGAGCCCGGCCAGCACGTCGGTCACCACGAGCAGCGGCCCGGGATCGAGCACGGTTGCACGGCACAGCTCGGGAGTGATCGGCAGGTGGGCCCGGGCCGTGTCGGGCCCCACGTCCTCGAGCTCGAACCGCAGGTCGCGCACGAGGTGCCGCTCGGGCGGATACGGCTCCGGATCGGTCACTGGAACTTCGGGCGTCGGCGCCGACATCCCGGCGATCGTAGGCTGGAGCGGGATCGCCGCTCGCAGGCGACACGGGGGCCGCCGCCTCGAGCCGCACGGAGCGGCGGCACGGAGCGGCACGGAACACGCGGTACCGCACGAGCGGTACGAGCACATCAGGGGGCTCAGATGGCGAAGGTCGACCTTCCGGAGGGTGACGGCGACGAGCTGCTGCGCCTCTACGCGCTCAGCCCCAAGATGGGGAAGGCAGCGGGGCGCTTCAGCGGCGCGGTCTACACCGACACCGCCCTGCCGACCCGTGTTCGGGAGGCGGCCCGGATCCGCATCGCGGAGGTCAACCAGTGCCCGGTGTGCCTGGATACACGGACCACCTCGGATCCCGACAGCCTGACCGAGGCCGAGTACCTGGGCATGGCCGACTGGCGGTCGCTCACCACGCTGTCCGAGCAGGAGGCGCTGGCGGCGGAGTTCGCCGAGCGGTTCTCGACCGATCACCTGAACATCGACGACGACTTCTGGGCTCGGGCGCGGGCGGCGTTCACCGACGCGGAGCTGTTCGAGCTCGCCGTGTGCTGCGCGAGCTGGCTCGGTCTGGGTCGGGTCACCCAGCTGTTCGACGCCGGGGTCAGCTGCCGCATCGAGTACTGAACCCACATGCCCTGAGAGGGTGCTCGGCTCTCACCGGCCACCGGGATCGGATCGCCGCAGCACGTCGATAGCCTCGGCCGACGTGACCCGTACCCGACTGCCGGCCCTGCTCGTCGCGTGCGCCGTCCTCTTCACCGCCTGCTCCGACACCTCCGCACCGACCGCGGAGAAGGAGTCGGACCCACGGCCCACCGCCGACACCGCCACCCCCTCGACCGGCGAGCTGACCTGGGCGAAGTGCACGGGCCGACTCACCAAGCAGGCGGGCCTCGACTGCGCCACGCTCGACGTGCCGATCGACCCCTCCGAGCCCGAGGGCGAGCAGCTCTCCATCGCCCTGGCCCGCAAGGCCTCCACCGGCTCGGCCAAGCAGCGCATCGGCTCGCTCGTGATCAACCCCGGCGGGCCCGGAGGCTCCGGCCTCGAGTTCCTGGCCAACGCCTCGACGGCGTTCCCGTCCTCGCTGACCGATCACTTCGACCTCGTGTCGTTCGACCCCCGGGGCGTCGGCGACAGCGACCCGGTCCGGTGCCTGGACGACGACCGGAAGGACGCGCAGCTGGAGGGCGACCTCACGCCCGACACGCCCGAGGAGCGGGAGCGGCTCGACGCCGACGCTGCCGAGGTGCGCGAGGGATGCGCCGATCGCAACCCCGAGCTCGTGCACCACATGAGCACCGCGGACGTGGCCGCCGACCTGGACCGCATCCGGAGTGCGCTCGGCGACGAGCGGCTCAACTTCCTGGGCTACTCGTACGGCACGTCGATCGGCGCCACGTACGCCACGATGTTCCCCGAGCACATCCGGGCCATGGTGCTCGACGGCGCGATCAGCCCGTCGGCGAGCGCCGCGGACCAGGCCATGGTGCAGGCGACCGGGTTCGAGCGCACCCTGGCCAACTTCGTCGCCGCCTGCGACGCGGATGACAGCTGCGCCCTGGCCCCCGACGCCGCAGGTGCGATCGAGGCCACGCGGGCGTCGCTCGAGGCCGACCCGGTCACCGTCGACACCAAGTCGGGGAAGCGCACCCTGGGCCGTGACCTCTTCGACTACGGGTTGGCCACCGCGCTGTACGACACCGCGACATGGGGTCCGACGGCGACGGCGATCAAGGACATCCGCAAGGGCGGCGCGGAGACCTTCCTCGCGCTCGTGGACCGCCAGACCGGCCGCCAGGCCGACGGCAGCTACGACAACTCGAGCGACGCGCAGGTGATGGTCAACTGCTCCGACCAGCGCGACCAGCCAACCGAGGAGGAGGCGGCGGCCGAGGAGGCCCGCATCATCCAGGCCGCCCCGACGTTCGGTCCGCTGCTCGGCACGGGCCTCACGAGCTGCAACGACTGGCCGGCCCCCGCCGAGCCCACCCCGGTCCCCAAGGCCGACGGCGCGCCGCCGATCCTGGTCGTCGGCACGCTGGGCGACCCGGCCACGCCCTACGAGTGGGCTCAGGAGATGACCGCCGCGCTGAGCGGCAGCGTGCTGCTCACCTACGAGGGTGACGGGCACACGGCCTTCCTCCGCGGTGGTCAGTGCATCGAGGACGCCGTCGTCGACTACTTCGTGGACCTGGAGCTCCCCGACGAGGGCACCCGGTGCCCGGCGGAGAAGTCGAAGAGCGGCTTCGGCGGGGTCAAGGACGAGCTGATCGAGCAGCTGGTCGACTCGGGGCTCGAGGAGGAGCTGGCGACCTGCGTGGTCAACGGCATGATCGACCGGGTCGGCGAGGCCGAGTTCAATGACATGGTCCTGAAGAACGAGCAGGAGGAGATCACCAAGCTCGCCCAGGCGACGGCGCTCGCGTGCGCCACGTCGGGCGGCGGGTGAACCGGCATCTCCGGCGGCTCCCGACCCCCGAGGAAGCGCAGCATGGCGATCGAACTGGTCCAGACCGACGGGATCTTCGCCCTCGACGGCGGCGAGTGGGAGGTCACCAACAACATCTGGCTCGTCGGTGACGACCGGGAGGTGCTGGTGATCGACGCCGCCCACGACGCCGAGGCCATCGCCGCCGCGGTCAACGGGCGCCGGGTCCCTGCGATCGCGCTGACGCACGGACACAACGACCACATCAACGCCGCCGTGGCGCTCCAGGACCTGCTCGACGCACCGATCCTGCTGCACCCCGCCGACCGGATGCTGTGGGACGTCGTCCACCCCGACCGGGCCCCCGACGCCGACCTGTCCGACGGCCAGGTCCTCCGCGCCGACGGCGTCGAGCTCGGCGTGCTCAGCACCCCGGGCCACTCCCCCGGCTGCTGCTGCTTCCACGACGCCGCAGGCGACCACCTGTTCTCGGGCGACACGCTGTTCTGCGGCGGGCCCGGGGCCACGGGTCGGAGCTACTCGGACTTCCCGACGATCATCCGGTCGATCCGCGAGCGACTGCTGAGCCTTCCGCCCGAGACGGTGGTCCACACCGGCCACGGCGACTCGACCACGATCGGTGCCGAGGCGCCCGACCTGGAGGAGTGGCTCCGCCGGGGGCACTGAGGAGGCGCAGCCCGGTCTCGGCCGGAAGGACGCGCCCTGCGACCGACGTCGCCGCCGCCCTCAGGTGATCAGGCTGGCGGCGCCCCACACGGCGGCCACCGCGCCGAGGACGATCATGGTGACCGCTCGCCCGACCGGCGGGGACGCGCCGTCCGCGGGCGGTCGCACCAGGGCCAGCACGTTGCCGACGACCATGGCGGCGCCCAGCGCCAGCACGATCCAGGGGAAGAAGTCGTCGCCGAGGAAGAGCGTGCCGCCGTCGTCCTGGGAGAGCAGGTTCCCGGCGGTCGACAGGAGCGGTCCGACCGACGTCGGGATCATGACGGTTGCCTCATGGACGTCGCGGAGACCTCTCAGAAAATAACGGGATTATCCGGGGAAATCTGTTCAAGCCGGAGGGAGTTGTGCCGATACTAATGACGTCGGCGGACATCGCCCCCGCCGGCACAACCCCACAGCCGGGGCAATGGAGCGAGGGACACCAATCTCCCTCCAAACGCATCGCCACCAGCGCCCTCCCAGGTGCTGGCGCCTTGTGACCCTCGCTCCGCCCCGCTGTGTGGGGGTCGTCGACCGCACCTGCCGGACCGACCCCGCTCCGCTCTTCCGCCCCAGGCCGCCGCGCCCGTGCGCCGCGCCCGGCCGCGGTACATCTGGCGGAGGCCCCGCCCCGGCGCCGACAATGGTGCATGGCTTCTCTCCCTGAGCGGGACCGGCCCTGGCTGATGCGGACCTACTCCGGTCACTCCACGGCCAAGGCGTCCAACGAGCTGTACCGGACCAACCTGGCCAAGGGCCAGACCGGCCTGTCGATCGCCTTCGACCTGCCGACGCAGACCGGCTACGACCCCGACCACGTGCTCGCGCGGGGCGAGGTGGGCAAGGTCGGCGTCCCGGTCGCCCACCTGGGCCACATGCGCACGCTGCTCGACGGCATCCCGCCGGGCGAGATGAACACGTCGATGACGATCAACGCGACGGCCGCCTGGCTGCTCGGGTTGTACGTCGCCAACGCCGCCGAGCAGAACGTGGACAGCACGGCGCTGCGGGGCACGACGCAGAACGACATCGTCAAGGAGTACCTGTCGCGCGGGACCTACATCTTCCCGCCCGGGCACAGCCGCCGGCTGATCGTCGACATGTTCGCGTTCTGCAACGAGCACATCCCCAAGTGGAACCCCATGAACGTGTGCTCGTACCACCTGCAGGAAGCCGGCGCGACGCCGGTGCAGGAGATCGCGTACTCGCTCGCCTGCGCCGTCGGCGTGCTCGACGCGGTCCGGGAGTCGGGCCAGGTCCCCGAGGACCGCATGGCCGACGTCGTCGCGTCGGTCAGCTTCTTCGTGAACGCGGGCATCCGCTTCGTGGAGGAGATCGCCAAGATGCGGACCTTCACCAAGATGTGGGACCGGATCACGGCTGAGCGCTACGGCGTCACCGACCCCAAGGCCCGCCGGTTCCGCTACGGCGTGCAGGTCAACTCGCTGGGCCTGACCGAGGCGCAGCCCGAGAACAACGTGCAGCGCATCGTCCTCGAGGCGCTCGGCGTGACGATGTCGCGCGACGCCCGCGCCCGGTCGCTGCAGCTGCCGGCGTGGAACGAGGCGCTCGGGCTGCCGCGTCCGTGGGACCAGCAGTGGTCGCTGCGCATCCAGCAGGTGCTGGCGCTCGAGACCGACCTGCTCGAGTACCCGGACCTCTTCGAGGGCAGCCACGTCATGGAGGCGCTGACCACGGACCTGGAGGACGCCGCCCAGGCGGAGCTCGACGACGTGCTCGCCCTCGGGGGTGCCTTCGAGGCCATCGACGAGCTCAAGGGGCGGCTCGTCCGCTCCCACACCGAGCGGATGCGGCGGATCGAGTCGGGTGACCTCACGGTGATCGGCGTCAACGCGTTCACGGAGACGGCCGAGTCGCCGCTGGCGGGCGACGACTCGATCATGAAGGTCGACCCGGCCGTGCAGGACGAGATGATCAACGACGTCCGCGAGTGGCGGGCGGCCCGGGACCAGGCCGAGGTCGACCGGGCGCTCGCGGAGCTCGAGCGGGTGGCCCGCACCGACGAGAACATCATGCCGGCGACGATCGAGCTGGCTCGGGCCGGCGGCACGACCGGCGAGTGGGCCGACCGCCTGCGCGAGGTGTTCGGCGAGTACCGCGCCCCGACCGGCGTGGCCGCAGCGGCGGGCGTGGCCGGCGGCTCCGACGGCCTGCGGGCCCTCTCCGAGCGGCTCCGCAACGTCGAGGGCGGTCCGCCCCGGTTCCTGGTCGCCAAGCCCGGCCTGGACGGCCACTCCAACGGCGCCGAGCAGATCGCCGTCGCCGCCCGCGATGCCGGCATGGAGGTCATCTACCAGGGCATCCGCCTGACGCCCGAGCAGATCGCCGCCGCGGCGCGCGACGAGGACGTGGACGTGGTCGGCCTGTCGATCCTGTCGGGGTCGCACCTGGAGCTGGTGCCCGAGGTCGTCCGGCTGCTCCGCGAGGCCCGTGTCACCGCGCCCGTGGTAGCGGGTGGCATCATCCCCGAGGACGACCGACCCAAGCTCCTGGAGGACGGCGTGGCCGCGGTGTTCACGCCCAAGGACTTCGAGCTCACCCGCATCATCACCGAGATCGCCGACCTCGCCCTGGCCGAACGGGACTAGTCCCGCCGGTCCCCGGGGCGGCGGCCGAACTGACCAAGAGGCAGCGATGAATGTTCACGTCCCGTGACCCCCGAGCCGATGGGAGAGCCATGGTCGACGCTCGTGTGATCGCGCTCGTGCTCGGCGTCGTCGGCCTCGCCTTCGGCGTCGCCGCCC
>JAEXGP010000289.1 GCA_023450775.1 Actinomycetes bacterium
CCCCGAGGACGTGCGACCCGCGACCCCTCCGACCAGCCTGCCCGACGCCGAGGCGCTCCGTCGCGTCGTCGACCGCGACGCCTCGGTGGCATGGCCGGTCGACCGGGAGTGGCAGCTGCTGGCTCGCCTCGGCGAGGTGCGCTCGGTCGGATCCATCGGATCGGTGCCGCTGCTCGTCACGGGCATCGACGCCGCCGCCGTGGACACGCCGGCCCTGCTCCATCGGATCGCCTCGATGTCCGAGCTCGTGCAGATGCTCGTGGTCGCGGAGGACGAGCGGCTGGGTCGCTGGACCGACGGCCTGGACGGCGACGCGCGGCTGATCCGCTGGTAGCGGCCAGACTGCACCGGTGGACGACCGGAGCAGCACCGCCGTCCGCCGCACGATCGGCATCGACGTGGGCGGCACCAAGACGTTGGGCGTGCTGGTCGAGCGCGGACCCGACGGCGTGGTCGTGGTCGACCGGGAGCAGACGCCGTCGGACGCCGGGCGACCCGAGGCGGTCGATGCGATCCTCCGCGTCGCCCGGACGCTGATGGACCGCCACGCCGACGGGGGACCGCGCGGCGTCGAGGTCGACGGGGTCGGGGTGGGCCTGGCGGGCTTCGTCGATCCGTACGGCGTGGTGCGCTCGGCGCCGAACTCGGTCGGGCTCGTGGGCCAGGACGTGCGCGGCCGGCTGGAGCGCGAGCTCGGCATCCCCGCCGTCGCCGACAACGACGCCAACTGCGCGGTCGTCGCCGCGCACGCCGTGTCCGCTCCCGAGGCCCGCCACCTGGTGGCGGTCACGTTCGGCACCGGCATCGGCGGCGGGCTGATCGTGGACGGGAAGCTGGTGCACGGTGCCCGGGGCTTCGCCGGCGAGCCCGGCCACATGGTGGTGGACCCGACCGGGCCCAGGTGCCCGTGCGGGCAGCACGGCTGCTGGGAGCGGTACGCGTCGGGCTCGGGGCTGGCGTGGCTGGCCCGTGTGGCCGTCGAGCGCGGCGAGGCGCCCGTCCTGGCCGCCCTGGGCGACGCCGCCGACCTGCGGGGTGAGGACGTGACCGCGCTGGTGGCCGACGGCGACCCCGGTGCGACGGCCGTCTTCGAGACCTACGCCGGGTGGGTCGCACTCGGCGTGGCGAACCTGATCATGCTCCTCGACCCCGACGTGGTCGTGCTCGGCGGCGGCGTGATCGCGACGGGGGAGGAGCTCCTGGGTCGGGTCCGGCGGATCGTGGACGAGCGGTTCCCGGCGGCGAGCGACTCTCGGCACGTGCCGATCGTCGCGTCGCCGGGCGGCCCCGAGGCGGGGGCGCTGGGCGCCGCGCTGCTGGTGCACGTCGGGGCCCGGGGCGGCTGGGCCGCCGAGACCTGACGAGCCCCCTCCTCCCGACCGGCGCTCTCGCCGTTCTGTGATGCTGTTCCGGGCCATTTCCCCCGGAACAGCATCACAGAACGGGTGGTGAGGGTGACGGGTGGCGCCCCGATATGGGTACGGGGCCCGGCGAGGCCGAGCGGTAGCGTTGCGTCCCATGGAGTTCCGCCGCATCACGTCGTTGCCGCCGTACGTCTTCACGATCATCGACTCGCTGAAGGTGGCGGCCCGGCGCGACGGCGCGGACATCATCGACCTGGGGTTCGGCAACCCCGACCTGCCCTCGCCGCAGATCGCCGTGGACAAGCTCTGCGAGGCGGCCCACAACGAGAAGAACCACCGCTACTCGGCGTCCCGGGGCCTGCCCAAGCTGCGCGAGGCCGCCGCCAACTACTACCGGCACCGCTTCGGCGTGGAGCTGGACCCCGACACCGAGGTGATCTCGACCATCGGCGCCAAGGAGGGCTTCAGCCATCTCATGTGGGTGCTGCTCGAGAAGGGCGACGTCGCCCTGGTGCCGTCGCCGAGCTACCCGATCCACATCTTCGGCCCGCTGTTCGCCGGCGCCAACGTGCGGGAGATCCCGCTCGGCACCGGCGACGAGTTCTTCGGGAACATGGTCGAGCAGTGGGAGTACAGCCACCCCAAGCCGCGGGTGATCGTCCTGTCGTTCCCGCACAACCCCACGACCACGTGCGTGGACCTGGAGTTCATGCAGCGGGTGGTGGACTTCGCCCGCGAGCACGACGTGCTGCTCGTGCACGACAACGCCTACGCCGACCTCGGGTTCGACGGCTACCGGCCGCCGTCGATCCTGCAGGCCGAGGGCGCCAAGGACGTGGCGGTCGAGCTCTACTCCATGACCAAGTCGTTCTCCATGGCCGGCTGGCGCATGGCGTTCATGGTCGGCAACCCCGAGGTCATCGCCGCGCTGGCCAAGCTGAAGTCGTACCTGGACTACGGCACGTTCCAGCCCATCCAGATCGCGGCGACGGTGACGATCAACGAGGAGATGGACTTCCCCCGGGAGGTCAACGAGATCTACCAGTCGCGTCGCGACGCGCTCTGCAGCGGCCTCAGCCGCATCGGCTGGGAGATCGAGCCGCCCATGGGCACGATGTTCGCCTGGGCGCCGATCCCCGAGCCGTACCTGGAGATGGGCTCGGTGGAGTTCTGCTCCTACCTCGTCCGCGAGGCGCAGGTGGCGCTGTCGCCGGGCGTCGGGTTCGGCCCGGGGGGCGAGGGCCACGTCCGGTTCGCCCTGATCGAGAACGAGCAGCGCACCAACCAGGCCATCCGCAACCTGAAGCGGGCGCTCACCAAGCTCGGCTGAACCCCGGTTGTCGCACGGCCCTCGGCCTGGCACCGCCGGAACGGGTGAGCCCGTGAAAGTTGACCGATCGGTCAAGGCGCTGCGCTAGCGTCCGGAGGATGTCCAGACGGCTCACACCTCGGGGCGCGGAGCGACGGGCGCAGCTGATCAAGTACGCCACCGAGCGCTTCGCCGCCGACGGCTACCACCCCACCTCCGTGGCGGACATCGTCGACGGGCTCGGCGTGGGCAAGGGCGTCTTCTACTGGTACTTCTCCTCCAAGGAGGAGCTGTTCGTGGAGATCCTGCGCTCCGCGCAGAAGGACCTGCGCCGGTCGCAGCTGAGGGCGATCGAGGACCAGCCCGATGCGGTCAAGCGGCTGGAGCTCGGCATCCGGGCGGGCGTGATGTGGATGGCCGAGCACAAGGAGCAGCGCAAGCTGTTCGAGTTCGCCCGCACCGAGCCGACCTTCGCCGGCGCCGTGATGGCGGGCCAGCGCGTGCTCGTGTCCGACGCCGTCGAGCACCTCAAGGCGGCGATCGTGGAGGGCGGCATCCCCGACCGCGATCCCGAGGCCCTGGGCTGGGGGATCCTGGGCGTCACGAACGTCATGACCCGCATCTACATCGACGACCGGGGCTCGGACCCCGAGGACGTCGCCGACATGGTCGTCGCCTTCTGCATGGAGGGCATCGGCGGCCACCGCTGAGTCGGCGCCGCGGCGCCCGCGCCGTCGCTCGGTGGAGCGCGCGTTCCGAACGCCGCTCGGGTCCCGGTTCACGAAGTCGTCACACCGCGGACACAGGAACTGTGTAGCTTGCCCGCCGTGGCCACCCTGGTACTCCGCGTCTGGCTGCCCGATCGGCCGGGCGCACTCGGTGCCGTCGCGTCCCGCATCGGGGCGGTGCACGGCGACGTCATCGGCATCGACATCATCGAGCGAGGGGCCGGTCGAGCGGTCGACGAGCTGGTGGTCGACCTGCCCGAGGAGGGCCTGGTCGACCTGCTGCTGACAGAGGTCGGCCACGTCGAGGGCGTGGACGTGGAGGACGTGCGCATCCTCGACGGTCCGCCCGAGGACCCCACGGTCGTCGCACTGGAGCTGGCGTCGGCCCTGCGTGCCGACGACGTGGAGGACCGGCTGCCGCTGCTCGTCTCGGGCGCCCGGCAGCTGCTGCACGCGGACTGGTCGGCGGCGGTCGACCCCGCCGGCGGCGGCGTGCTGGAGTCCTCCGGCGACGGCGTGCCCGGCGACGGCTGGCTGACCGCGTTCGTGCAGGGCGCCCTCACCGACGGCGGCCCCGCCGACCTGCAGGAGCTCGCGGTCGCCCGCCTGGGGGAGGGCGGGCCGGCGCTCGTGGTCGGACGGGAGAGCGTCCCGCTGCGCACGAGCGAGCGCGAGGT
>JAEXGP010000325.1 GCA_023450775.1 Actinomycetes bacterium
GTCGCGCGCCGGCTACGCCGTCCTGCGGACGCTCGACGGCGAGGGCCCGCTGGCCATGAAGGAGCTCGCGGCCCGCACCTCCATGGACCCGGCGGTGGCGGCGCGCCAGGTCGGCTCGCTGGAGCAGGAGGGCCTGGTCCGCCAGCGGGCCGACGAGCGCGACGGCCGGGTACGGGTCGTCGAGTCGACCGAGCGCGGCCGGGAGGTGTACCGGGCCGTCGTCGGCCTCCGCACCGCCTACCTGGGGCGCGTGCTCGACGGCTGGACGGCGGACGAGCGCACCGAGCTGGCTCGCATGGTGGACCGGTTGGTCAACGACCTGCAGCGGGTCCCGTTCGGACCCGAGTCCTGACGACCGGGGCGCGCCGAGCATCGGCGCGCCGAGCACCGGCGCGCCCCCGGGTCAGTAGCCCCGGCTGGGGTCGACCTTGCCCTGGCCGACGTCCGCGGTGACCTTGGTGATGCCGTCGGTCGGGCAGTGGAACCCGTCGCCGTCGTCGTCCTTGCCGCCCACCTCGGGGTAGAGCCGCTCGAACTCCCCGTCCTTCACGATCAGCAGCATGCTGCACGTGCTGGCGGACGCGGTCGGGCCCTGATCGGGGTCCTGCGGGGCGTGCAGCCCACCGCCGGTCCAGTCGTCGACGGCCGCCGCCTGCTCCATGATGCAGTCCCGGCTCAGCACGCCGTCGTCCGCGTCCGCGCAGGCGTTGGCCGCGGTGGCGAACAGCAGCCACGCCGACATGGACTGCATGCCGAGCAGGGCGACCTCGCCGCCGTCCACGTACTGGTCGACGAGGTCCAGGTACTTGCGGACCGCCGGCCACTCGTCGGCCTCCTCGAGCATGTGCGGGGCCAGGCGGACCACCGTGCCCTCGAGCGCCTGCGGGCTCCCCGACTCGAGGAAGAGCCGGTCGTACTGGTTGGACTCGAGCAGCGCACGGCCCTTCCAGCCCTGGTCGTGCAGCTTCTCGAGCAGCTTGGCGACGTCGGGGGACTCACCCGTCCAGGACATCGTGGTGGCGCCGGAGTCGATGATCGACAGGGCGAGCGGGGTCCAGTCGGTGGTGCCGACCGGCGGGAAGTTGAACTCGCCGACCTGCTCCATGCCGACGTCGGGGATCATCGCCTCCTGCTTGATCTTCACCGTCTTCAGCGAGGGCAGGTTGCCCCACACCGGGACCCACTTCGCCGCCTGCTCGGGGTAGAGCTGCTTGAAGTCCTGGAACCAGGTGTTGGAGATCGTCGTCGTCGGGTTGGGCACCGGCTGGATCGTGCCGTTGCTCATGGACTTGGCAGTCGACACGGCGAAGGCCGGGATGTCGATCATCTTGCACTTGTGGAAGTCCGAGCTGTCCTTGCCGGAGAACTGCAGGTCGTCCTGCACGTTGCCGCCGCCGACGAGCGCGAACGCGGTCCCGCACGCCTTGGTCATGGCGGACTCGACCTCGAACAGCTTGGCGTCCATGTCGACGAGCTCGATCTGCAGGCCGCCGATGCCGCCCTGGGCGTTGCACCACTCGGCGAACGCGACCGACGCGTCCCAGATGGGCTTCTGCAGGCCCGGGCGGATGGTGGCGCCACGGTCGTTGGGCACGCCGATCTGGATCGTGCCGGCGGCGCCCTGCTGCTCGCCGTCGGCGACGGAGTAGTCGCCGTCGTGGCACGGCGCCTGGACGGTGCCGAAGTCGGGGGAGTCCACACCCGAGCCGTCGTCGGCCGGCGCCGCGGTGGTCGGCGCGCCCTGCGGGTTGCCGTTGATCTCGGCCGCGTCGGTGACGTTCTCGCCGCCCCGGGCGCCGCAGGCGGCGGCCAGGACGGCGGCCGCCAGGAGGGCGGCGACGGCGAGGGTGGTGCGTGGACGGCTGGCGCTGGAGCGGTGCAAGTGTCGGTCCCCTGGTCGTGCGGTGGCGCGCGGGGGATGCCGATCGGAGCCCGCCCGCCGCGAAGTCGGGCGTCAGTCTGGACCGATCGGGCGTTCAGGTGACAAGCGGCGACGAGTGCCGCCTGTCACTCGGCCGACCCCCTGTCACTAGGCTCGGCCCGTGGTGCTCGACGCGACCGACGTCTCCGACGCGGGGCCGATGCCCCGACGTCCCCACCCGTGGAACCGCGGTCACGAGTGGCGCACGCCGGCCGGTCCGTTCTCCACGATCACCGACGAGCAGGCCCGTGACTACGACGAGCTCGGCTACTTCGTGATGCCCGGCGTGTTCGACGCGGACCGCCTCGTCGAGCTCGACCGCGCGATCGCCCCCGGCGACGCGCTCGTCCGGGAGCTGCTCGAGGTGCTGCCCGACGGGCGGCTGTCGGTGGCCGGGCTCGACACGCAGACCGTGTCACCCAACATGGTCGGCGGTTCCGACGTGCTCGCCGCGGTCTGCGAGGACCCGGTCCTGGCCGGCGTGTGCGCGGACCTGATCGGGCCGGACGTGCGGCTCTACTGGGAGCAGGCGGTCTACAAGCAGCCGCACTCCGCCGCGCCGGTGCTCTGGCACCAGGACAACGGCTACACGTACGTGGAGCCGCAGTCGTACGTGACCTGCTGGATCGCGATCACCGACGCCACTCCCGACAACGGCTGCATCTCGGTGATCCCGGGGGTGCACCGCGACGGCACGCTCGAGCACCGGCACACCCCGATCGGCGAGGAGTGCTGGGGTGACGAGGACCGTGCGGTCGACGTGCCGGTCCGCGCCGGCGACGTGGTGGTGTTCACGTCGCTGACGCCGCACGCGACGCGCCGCAACACGACCGACGACGTCCGCAAGGCCTACATCGTCCAGTACGTCCCCGACGGCGCCGTCGCGATCGACGTCGGATCCGCCGGCGGGCCCGGCACGCCGCGCCCGCTGGTCGACCCGGTGCTCAACCGCCCCACCGTCGTGGGCGGCCGGCCCGTGCGCGACCGCCCGCTCGGCGGTTGAGGGCCCGCCGCACCCGGCGTCCCACCCCTCGCTCTGTTCCCAGCACGGCACCCGTTCGGGTGCCGTGCTGGGAACGAAGCGGCAGGGTTTACGGTGGTCGGCCATGCAGTCCGACGCCGACTTCCTCGACCTGGTCCCCGGCGACGAGCCGGGGCGGTTCCACTTCACGGTGGAGGACCACCTCGCCCGCATCGACGGCAAGCTCTACGGCGGCACGGCGATCGCGGCGTCCATCACGGCGTCGGAGATGTGCACCGAGCGGTCCGTGCTCTGGACGACGACGCAGTTCGTGTCGACCGCACCGTCGGGCGCGGAGATCACGGTGGCCACCGAGGTGCTGGCCGAGGGGCGCCGCACCAGCCAGGTGCGCGTCACCGGGACCGACGCCGACGGACGGGTCATGTTCGCCTCGCTCGGCGCCATGGGACGCCTGGGCGGCGACCTGCCGTCCGCGGGTTTCGAGCGCCGGCCCGACGTGGCCGGGCCCGACGACTCCGAGCAGTGGAGCGGGCCGTTCGCCTCCTTCCGGGACCGGCTCCCGGCCGGCGTGGACCTGCCCACGCTGCCCTCCGACGTCGGCTTCCACCGGGCGCTCGACTTCCGGGCCCCGGAGGTGCGGTCGCACCCCGATCCGGGTCCGGGCCGCATGTGCCTGTGGGTCCGCCGCCGCGACGGCGGCCCCGCCACCCCGGCGATCATCGCCTACATGGCCGACATGGTCCCGCTGTCGGTGTCGAGCGCGCTCGGCGTCCTCGCGATCGGCATGAGCCTGGACAACACGATCCGGGTGGGCGACCCGGTCGAGACCGACTGGGTGCTGCTCGACCTCCGTCCGCACCTGGCCCACGGCGGCTTCGGCCACGGCGTCGTGCACGTGTGGACCCCCGACGGGCACCTGCTCGCGACCGCCAGCCAGACCGCGGCCATGCGGGTGATCGACCTGGCGGCGCTGGCCCAGCTCGGTCGTCGCTGAGCGGGACGGCACCACGGCCGGGGTCCCGACGGGCCATGCTGGTGGGTATGTCCGGGGCCGCGGAACCAGAGCTGAGCGTCCGGCACCGTCCGGTCCAGGCCCGGGGTCGGGAGCGCTTCGACCTGATCCTCCGCACCGGTCGGGAGCAGCTGGCCGAGGTGGGCGTGGACGGCTTCACCTTCGACGGCGTGGCTGCGGCCGCCGGCATCCCGATCGGCTCGGTGTACCAGTTCTTCCCCAACAAGCACGCCCTGATCTGCGAGCTGTCGTCGCAGGACACCGACGCCCTCGTCGCTGCGCTGGCCCTGGCCGCCGAGCACTTCCCCAGCGAGGACTGGCAGGACGACGTCGACCGGCTGATCGACCACCTGGCGGACCTCTGGCGCTCCGAGCCGGGGCGGCGCCACGTGTGGCTGGCCATGCAGTCGACCGCGCTCACCCGGTCGCTCGCGGCGGAGCAGACCGGCCGCATCACCGACCACGTCGTGCCGCTCGTGTCGTGGCTCCTGCCGTCCGGATCCGGCCGCCGGTCCCGCACCGTGGCCGAGGTCGTGGTGCAGATGTGCTACTCGCTCCTGCACTTCTCCGTGCACGACGACCGCCCGCACCCGGCCACCGTGCGCGAGCTCAAGCGTGCGCTGCGGTCCTATCTGCGCGCGGTGGCGCTGGACGCCTCGGGCTGAGCGCGGCCGCGGGCGCAGCGATCAGCCGCCCGACCACGCGGCGGACCTCCGACGGCGAGACGACCAGGTCCACCGAGCCCACCTCGAGCGCGCGGTGCACGCCGTGCACCTGGTCGAACCGGTCGGCGACCTCGCGCACGGCACGGCTCCGGTCGGCGCCGCTGCGCTCCATCTCGGCGGTGACCTCCCGACCCAGCACCACCTCGGCCGCGGAGGACCCGCCGATCACCGAGACGCGGGTGCCCTCGAGGGCGACGATGCGGAGCTCGGGATTGAGCCGCCGGTTGAGGACCACGTACGCGCCGCCGTGGAACCGGCCGATCACGACGACGACGAGCGGACCCCGGAAGTTGACGACCGCCCGGGCCAGCTCGGCGCCGTGCTCGAGCTGCAGGCCCTCGAGCGAGCTGCGGCTGCCGTCGAAGCCGGCGAGGTTGGCCAGGACGACCGCCGGGCGCCGGCCGCTGGCGCGGGTGAGCGCCCGGGCGACCTTGCGGGCCGCCATGGGGTAGAGCGTGCCGGCGGCCTCCCAGCCGTCGCCCGAGCCGCGCGGCGTCGACTCGATGCCGATCAGGCTCACCGGCCAGCCGTCGATGCGGGTGTCCCACACGACCGCGCCGCTGGCGCCGTCCATGCCGGCCCAGCGCTCCAACCGTGGCGCGTCGCAGTCCGCGACGGCGGCCATGACCGGGGCGACGTGGAAGGGGCGGGTGCGCGTCGGGTGCGAGCCGGGCCACAGGATGTCGCCGACGCGACGCCACCCGTGGTCCTCGGGCCCGTCGTACGGCGCGGTCCCGATGTCGCGGTCCGGGTCGTCCGCGGTGGCCGACCGCACGAGCGGGTGCCGCGGGCCGGCCGCGCACAGGGCGTGGTGCTGGAGCACGAGCTCGACGGCCGAGGTCAGGTCGGGCACCACGTGGTGCGCCTGGCCGTTGGGTGCCATGACGTCGGTGCCGCCCAGGTCGTGGTCGGAGCGCTCGGACACCCCGCCGGCCCGGGCGAGCGACCGGCTCCCGGTGAGGACCATCGAGGTGCCGTCGACCATGACCAGCGTGCCGGCGCAGTGCATGAGCATGGTCGCCTCGGCGTTCCAGTAGCTCTGCGCCCCCACGTTGACGCCGGCGACGACGATCACCACCTCGCCGCCCGCCTGGGTGAACTCGACCAGGCGGCGCACGACCTCGGCGCACCAGTCCATGTTCTCGGTGCCGGACTCCATGGAGATGCGAGCGCCGCTCGACACCGTGACCCACTCCAGCGGCACCTGCTCCGCCTCGGCGAGGTCGATCGCGGCCAGGATCCGGCGGCACTCGGGTTCGGCGACCGCGCCCAGGCTGCGGGTGGCGTCGCCGCACAGCCACACCCGCCGTACCGGCTCCGCGTGCGCGCCGACGTGGTGCGACATGATCCCGACCGTCACGCCGCACGGCGCGTCGACCTCGGCGCCGTCGCTCCCGCCGCCGTCGCGTCGCGTGGTCGCCGGCACCAGGCGGTCGGTGCTGCCGTCGCCGGCCGGCCCCGGATCGAGCTCGAGCGCCTGGAACGTGCCGCACCCACCGCCGGTCAGGTGCAGCGCGGCGTCCAGGTAGAGGCGCACCACGTCCGCGGGCGCGGGCGGGCGCGGCGTGGAACGGCACGTGAGCCGAACGATCGGCTCGTCCGCGGTCACGACCGTGCCCACGCCCACGAGCCAGTCGACCCGGCCGTCCGCAGCGGCGACCACGCGGTGCTCGCACTTCATCGACTCGACGACGACCAGCACGTCGCCGGCGCGCACCTCGTCGCCCGCGGCCGCGACCGCGGCGACCACCAGGCCGGGCTGGCCGCAGGACTGCTCGACGACGCTCACGGCCGGTCCACGGCGGAGGGGCCGCCAGCCTCCGCGAGCACGACGACGGCGGCCGCCACGGGGCCGTCGTGCGTGATCGACAGGTGGACCTCGACGGCGCCGAGCGACTCGAGCACGGCGGCGCCGGTGTCGCCGGACGGCCGGAGGAACGGCCGGCCCCACGGGTCGTTCAGCACCTCGACGTCGAGCATCCGCAGCTCCGACAGCGCGGGCGCGCGGCCGAGCCGCGCCGTGGACCACGCCTTCACGAACGCCTCCTTGGCGGCGAACCGACCGGCCAGCCGCCGAGCGCGGGCCAGCCCGTCGGCCGGCCGGTCGCGACCGACCGTGTCGGCCTCGGCGAGCTCCGCCGCGGTGAACGTGGACGTGGCCATCGTCGAGCCGACCACGTCGAGCTGCGCCGCGAACGATCCGACGTCGACCAGGTCCAGCCCGACGCCCAGCACCCCCCTGGCGCCCGTCACGCCGGCGTCCGCCGACGGAACGCGGGGGACCGGCCGTAGAGGGATCGCCGGCGGAGCCGGTCTCGTTCGCGGCGTCGGCGGGCCGCGGTGGCGGCGTGGTCGAGCGCGGCGGCCCGGCCCCGCTGGGCCAGCAGCGCCTCGGTGAACACGTCAGGATGCGCGAGCGCCGCGACGACCGAGACG
>JAEXGP010000328.1 GCA_023450775.1 Actinomycetes bacterium
GGTCAGCGGCGGCCACGCCCCCGACCTCGCCGGTGGCACCGGAGAGCAGCGCCCGCACGACCGCGGCGGACTCGCCGGGGCGGGGGTGCACCGACGCCGCGGCGTACGGCGAGAGGCTCGTGCCCGAGGGGGTGACCTGGACCAGTCGCACGCCGTCGTTGAGCATCGCGTGCTTGAGGCGGAGGAACAGGACCGGCAGCTCCTCCTTGGGGTCGGGCCCCAGGTAGAGCACGGTGCCGCCCTTGGCGCACACGTCGTCGATGGTGGCGCCCGGCAGGTCGAACACCTCGGCCGGCAGCCCGTCGCCGAGCTGGGCGTCGGTCTGGTCGGTGCCGATCACGCCCTTGGCCAGGCGGGCCCAGGCGTAGGCCGATTCGTTGGTCAGGCGGGCGCCGCCGAGCACGGCGACGCCGGACGGGCCGCGGCTCTCGAGGGCCTCGCGGATGGCGGTGGCGGCCGCGTCGATCGCGGTGTTCCAGCGGGCGGTCGACAGCTCGGTGCCCGAGCGCAGCAGCGGCGCGGTGAGCCGGTCGGGCGAGCCGACCGCCTCGAAGCCGAACCGGCCCTTGTCGCACAGCCACGACCAGTTGACCGGGTCCGAGTCGACGCCGTTGTAGCGGAGCACCTGGTCACGGCTGGAGTCGATCGTCAGGCGGCAGCCGACCGAGCAGCCGGTGCAGGTGGACTCGACCTGCTCCAGGTCCCAGGGCCGGGCCTGGAACCGGTACGGCTTGGCGGTGAGCGCGCCCACCGGGCAGATCTGCACCGTGTTGCCGGAGAAGTAGGAGCTGAACGGCTCGCCCGGGAACGTGTTGACCTGCGTGTTCGAGCCCCGGCCGATGAAGTGGATCAGCGGGTCGTCGGTGACCTCGGAGGCGAACCGGGTGCAGCGGTCGCAGAGGATGCAGCGCTCACGGTCGAGCAGCACGGTCTGGGAGATGGAGATCGGCTTCTCGTAGTGCCGCTTCTCCTCCACCCAACGCGACTCGCCCGGCCCGTACGCGATCGACTGGTCCTGCAGCGGGCACTCACCGCCCTTGTCGCAGACCGGGCAGTCGAGCGGGTGGTTGGCGAGCAGGAACTCGATGACGCCGTCCTGCGCCTTGGCCACCGCCGGGCTGTCGGTGGTGACCGTCATGTCGGGACCGACGGGGATCATGCAGCTCGGCTGCAGCGCCGGGCCGCGACCCGAGTCGATCTCCACCAGGCACATGCGGCACATGCCCACCGGCTCCATGCGCGGGTGGTAGCAGAAGCGCGGGATGTAGGCGTCGTTGCGCTCGCACGCGTCGATGACCAGCTCGCCCTTCTGGGCGACGATCTCCTGGCCGTTCACGGTGATCGTCACCGGGTCGGTGATCTCGACCTCGCCCCGGCCCTCGTAGGTCCGCCGCTCAGACATCGAACCGGCCTCCAGTCGCGGTCAGCGTGGTGTCCTCGCCGGACTCGTCGCCGTCGATGCCGGCGT
Source organism: Actinomycetes bacterium (assembly GCA_023450775.1). GTDB lineage: Bacteria > Actinomycetota > Acidimicrobiia > Acidimicrobiales > Microtrichaceae > Dermatobacter. Next base: position 1,469 of record JAEXGP010000328.1, read on the forward strand.
CGTCGACGGGCGCCGCAGCCGGCGTCTCCGCCGTGACCGGGATGCGGTCGCGGAGCGTGATCTTCGCCTCGAACTCGTGGCGGAAGCGGCGGATGGCGGAGGTGATCGGCGCGACCGACGACGGGCCGAGCGGGCAGATCGTGGTCTGCCGCGGCGGGTACGGCACGGCCTCGAGGCCCTGGTTCGGGTCCGCGGCCACCGGGTACGGCCCGGGGCTGATGTTGTCCGCGACGTCGAGCAGCATGTCGATGTCGCTCGGTCGCCCGTAGCCGTCGAGGATGCGCTGGAGGATCTTCTCCTCCCAGGTCGTGCCCTCGCGGCACGGCGTGCACTTGCCGCAGGACTCGCGGGCGAAGAACCGCACGACGCGCAGGCACGCCTTCACCGCGTCGGTCGTGTCGTCCATCACGACGATGGCACCCGAGCCGAGCATGGAGCCCGCCGCGCCGACCGGCCGGCCCTCGAGCGGGAGGTCGACCTGCTCGGGGAAGAACCAGGGCGCCGACGCGCCGCCGGGGATGAACATCTTGAGCTCGCGGCCGTCGCGGATGCCGCCGCCGTACTCCTCGGACTCGAACAGCTCGCGGAACGTGGTCGTGCCCTGCGGGACCTCGAACACGCCCGGGTTGTTCACGTGGCCCGACAACGCCACCAGGCGCGTGCCCGGCGAGGTCTCGGTGCCGATCGAGCGGTAGTCGTCGACGCCGTGGCACAGGAGCCACGGCAGGTTGGACAGCGTCTCGACGTTGTTGACGATCGTGGGCTGCATGTACAGGCCCTTGGCCGCCGGGAAGTACGGCGGCTTCAGGCGGGGCATGCCCCGGTTGCCCTCGAGCGACTCGATCAGCGCCGTCTCCTCGCCCACGATGTAGGCACCCGCACCCCAGTGCAGGATGATGTCGACGCTGAAGTCCGTGCCGAGGATGTTGCGGCCGACCAGGTTGGCGGCGTACGCCTCGTTGAGCGCCGCGGCGATCCGCTCCTGCGCGTGGGGCATCTCACCCCGGACGTACAGGAACACCTGCGCCACGCCGATCGCGTACGCCGCGATGAGGCAGCCCTCGATGAGCTGGTGCGGGTCGCGCTCCATGAGGACGCGGTCCTTGTAGGTGCCCGGCTCGGACTCGTCGCCGTTGACCACCAGGTAGCGCGGCCAGACGCCGGGCGGGCAGAAGCCCCACTTGACGCCGGCGGGGAAGCCGGCGCCGCCGCGGCCGAGCAGCGTGGCGTCCTTGACCAGGTTGGTGACGTCCGCGGGCGCCATGTCCAGCGCCGCCTTGATGCCCTCGTAGCCCCGGTACGAGCCGGACGCGCGGTAGCCGTCGATCGTGTGGCCGTCGGCGACCTCGAAGCGGGACGAGACGCGACCGGTCACGACGACTCCCCTGCCGCCGCGGCCGCGGCCTCGTGGCGGGCGATCCACACCGGCACGGTCTGCGCCTCGGGCGGCGTGACGTTGGCCAGGTCCTCGGGCGCCACGTCCTGGCGGACCTTGCCGAGGGTGCCGTGGTCGGGCACGTGCGCCGCGAGGGCGCCGGAGCGGGCGTCCGCGATGATCTGGTCCAGGTCCTCCGCGGTCACCTTGTGGAAGTACCGGTAGTTGACCTGGATGGCCGGGGCCTCGGTGCACGCCGCGATGCACTCGACGTCCTCGAGCGTGATCACGCCGTCCGCCGTGGTGCCGCCGGCGCGGATGCCGAGGGTCTCCTCGGCGTGGTGCAGCAGCTCCTCGCCACCGAGCAGCTGGCAGGAGATGTTGGTGCAGACGTTCACGCAGTAGCGCCCGATCGGGTGCAGCTTGAACATCTCGTAGAAGCTGGCGGTGCCCAGCACCTCGGCCGGCGTGCAGCCGACGAGCTCGGCGATGTGCGCCATTGCCTCCTCGCTCAGCCAGCCGTCCTGCTCCTGGGCCAGGTGGCAGAGCGGGATCGTGGCGGACTTGGGGCGCGGGTAGCGGCCGACGATGCGGCGGGCCAGGGCCTCGTTCTCGGGGCTGAAGCGGGCCATCAGCGGTCCACGTCACCCATGATCGGGTCCACCGAGCTCACGATCGCGACGGTGTCCGCGATGAGCGAGTCCTTCATCAGGTGGGGCAGTGACTGGAGGTTCACGAAGCTCGGGCCTCGGATGTGCATGCGGACCGGGGTCGACGACCCGTCCGACACCAGGTAGCAGCCGAGCTCACCCCGGGGGTTCTCCACCGCCACGTACACCTCGCCCTCGGGCACCTTGAAGCCCTCGGTGAAGATCTTGAAGTGGTGGATGAGCGCCTCCATGGACTCGTCGATGCGAGCACGCGGAGGCGGGGTGACCTTCTTGTCCTGGAGGCGGTAGTCGCCGTCGGGCATCTTGTCCATGCACTGGCGGATGATGCGAATCGACTCGCGGATCTCGGCCAGGCGGATGGCGTAGCGGTCGAAGCTGTCGCCGTAGGACCCGACGACCACGTCGAAGTCGACCTGGTCGTAGCAGAGGTACGGCATGTCCCGACGCAGGTCCCACGCGTAGCCGGTCGAGCGCAGGAGCGGGCCGGTGGCCCCGAGCGACAGCGCCTCCTCGGCGGTGATCGTGCCGACGCCCTGCAGGCGCTCCCGCCAGATCGGCTGGCCGGTCATGAGGATGTCGAACTCCTCGAGGCGCTCCGGGAGCGTGTCGAGCAGCGGCTCGAGGAACTCGCGCCAGCCGTCGGGCATGTCCGCGGCCACACCGCCGGGGCGGATGTAGTTGTGGTTCATCCGCAGGCCGGTGACCATCTCGAGGAACCGCAGCAGCTCCTCGCGCTCGCGCCAGCCATAGATCATCATCGACACGGCGCCGAGGTCCATGCCGTTCGTCGCCATGAACAGCATGTGCGAGCTCAGCCGGTTGACCTCGCACATGAGCGTGCGGATCCACTGGGCGCGCTCGGGCACCTCGATGCCGAGCAGTTCCTCGGTGGCGAGCGAGAACGCGAGCTCGTTGAACAGCGGCGCCGCGTAGTCCATGCGGGTCACGTTCGTGGGGCCCTGGAGGTACGTGAGCTGCTCGCCCGTCTTCTCCATGCCGGTGTGCAGGTACCCGATGACCGGCTTGGAGCGGGTGATCAGCTCGCCGTCCATCTCCAGCACCAGCCGGAGCACGCCGTGGGTGGACGGGTGCTGCGGGCCCATGTTCATGAGCATCCGCTCACCCACGCCCTCGGCGGTGGGGGCCTGGTAGCCGGCCTGCTCCTCGGCCTCGGACTCCGACAGGTGCAGCGTGGCGTTCCCGGTCCGGAGACGCTCGATGGCGTCGTCGAGGGCGTCGAGGCCGACCTCGCCCGCGTCGCCGGGCCCGGACGCGATGGCGGTCGGGGTGGTGGTGCTCACGACGCGGCCCCCTTGAACTGGACGGGGATGCGGCCGGCCGGGTCGTCCTTGCGGAGCGGGTGGCCGATCCAGTCGGGCGGCATGAGGATCCGGCTCAGGTCGGGGTGGCCGTCGAAGGCGATCCCGAAGAGGTCGAACGTCTCACGCTCGTGGTTGGCGACGCCGGGGTGCAGGTGGGACACGGTCGGGACGACCGGATCGGACTCGGGCACCTGCAGGCGGATCCGGATGCGGGTCCGCTCCCGGTGGTTGAGCAGGTTGACGACCACCTCGAACCGCTCCGGCTCGACGCCCGGCGGCAGCCAGCGGCCCGCCGCGTGGCCCAGGTAGTCGACGCCGCACAGGTCGACCGCGACCCAGTAGCCCTCCCGCCGCAGCTCCTCCACCAGCGCGACGTAGCCGTCGCGGGAGGGATGCAGCACGACCTGGCCGCGCGACGTGGTGACCGGCACGCCGAACAGCAGCTCGGGCTCCGCCACCGCAGCGGCGTCCGCAGCCTCGTCGGCGGCTTCCTCGGTCGGCTCGGCCGACGGATCCGACATCAGGGGGCCTCGAGGTCGAAGCTGCCCGCGGGCGCCGTCACCAGCCCGCCTTCCGGCTGGCCGTCGACCTGGTCGACGAAGATCTGCGCGCCGGAACCGGTGGCGTCGCGACGCCGGAGGATCTCACCTGTCTCGATCTTGCCGTGCAGCGTGACGATCGCCTGCATGAGGGTCTCGGGCCCGGGCGGGCACCCCGGCGCGTACACGTCGACGGGGACCACCTGGTCCACGCCCTGCACGATCGCGTAGTTGTTGAACATCCCGCCGCTCGACGCGCACACGCCCATGGAGATGACCCACTTGGGCTCCATCATCTGGTCGTAGATCGTGCGCAGCACGGGCGCCATCTTCTGCGAGACGCGTCCGGCGACGATCATCACGTCCGCCTGGCGCGGGGAGGCGCGGAACACCTCCATGCCGAAGCGGGCGAGGTCGTAGTGCGGGCCGCCGGCCGCCATCATCTCGATGGCGCAGCACGCCAGGCCGAAGGTGGCGGGCCAACTGCTGCGGCGACGGGCCCAGCGCACCAGGTCCTCGAGCTGACCGGTCAGGAAGTTGTGCTCCAGGCCGGCGAACCCGTCGTCCTTGACGTTCTGGACCAGGCCCATCAGTGGGCTCCGACGGGCTCGCGGTCGTCCGCGACGGCGGGCGCAGCCACGGCCGGAGCCGGCTCGCGTCCCTCGAGACCCACGCGGCGCACCGTGCTGGACGTGGTGCGCTCCGGTGCCGTGTGCAGCTGCGACCGGCGCAGGTGCTTGGGCGGACCCCAGTCCAGGGCGCCGTTGCTGATGAGGTACAGGAACGACTCGAAGACCGCCACCGTGAAGATGCCGATCGCGACGAGCCCGAACCAGCCGAGCGCGCCGTACACCTGGGTGAACGGATAGAAGAAGATGATCTCGATGTCGAAGACGATGAAGATCATCGCGATCAGGTAGAAGCGCACCGGGAACCGCTCGGGCGGCTCGGTGGTGTCGAGGATGCCGCACTCGTACGGGGCGACCTTTGCCTCGTTCGGCCGCGGCGGCACCAGGATCCGCTGGGCGATCAGGCTGATACCGGCGAAGAGCGCGACCAGCACCAGGAGCGCCACGATGGGCAGGTACTGGCCCATCGTCAGCCCACCGTCTCCGGCTCGCGCACCGCCGGCGGCGACGCCGACGGATCCCACTCCTCGCGCTCCTTCATGGCGCGCTTGTCACGCCGGTGCAGCATCCAGACGGAGACGCCGAAGATGATGCCGGTGAAGATCGTGAACAGGGCCGACGGCAGACGCCGGTTGCCCAGGTTGCGCTGCATGAGCACGGTCACGGTGTCGGCCTGCTCGTTGATCTCCGCCGGCGGCGGCGCCTCGCCCGGCGCGACCTCGTGCACCACGTTCTGCTGCACGGTGACCGCGGCGTAGAGCGGCGGGTTCTTGGGCTGGAAGACGGTCTGCACCCGGTGCCAGACCTGCGAGATCGTCGAGCGCTCGCCCTTGACGGTCTCGGGCTCGGCGCCCGGCTTGCCGCCGAAGAAGAACACGTCCTTGACCGAGTAGCTCGACGACGCCGTGTCGGAGCCGAACGCCTGCGCGGCGATCAGCGCGGCGTCGGCCGACGCCGAGGCCTCACCCCGTCGGGAGTCGGTCTCGGGCAGGATCCGCCACCCGTTCAGCTCCTCGTCCACCTTGGCCTTGAGGGCGGGGGCGGCGGTGACGGCCTTGGTGAGCGTGGTGGCGCGGAAGCTCTCGCCCTCGGTCTCCCGGATCTTCTCGGCCGTCTCGGGGTGATCGGCCAGGTAGTCCGACAGCAGCTGCTGCGGGTCCTCGAGGTCCTCTGTGCGCGGCAGCTCCTCGAGCACGTCGTTGATGGCCTCCCCGCTGCGGCTGAAGTTGATCTCGGTCGCGACCCAGGAGGGATCCTTGCCGCGGAGGCCGATGCCGTAGATCCACCAGATGGCGCCCATCGAGAACATCCAGCCGAACAGGCCGGCCATGGCGATCAGGAACCCGTTGCGGATGCCGGTGTTGGTGGCGAGGAGCAGGTAGACGGAGCCGATCAGCACGCCGACGCCCACGAGCACCACGAGGATGCCGCGGATGTGCGGATCGAACTGGATGGCGGCGAGCAGGTTGATCATCGGACTCAGTTGCTCCCGGACTCGCCCCGCGGGACGTTCACGAAGGTGGGTGACTCGATGGTGCCGGCGAGCGGCGACTTGACCGTGGAGTCGTTGGAGAGGTTCCGCTCGTACGTCACGATCGCCCACACCTCCTCCGGCGTCAGCAGGCCCTCGGGACCGAAGTCGGGCACGCCCTCGGCCTCCTTGCCCGTGTTGCGGTTCACGCCGAAGCCCGGCATCTGCGGGTTGCCCTGGCGGCGGGAGAAGTAGAGCTTCCCCTCGTCCATGCCGTTCCACACCAGGTTGAAGTGCTGCTGCTCGGTGGCCTCGTTCTCGATGCCCGTGAGGTTCGGGCCGAACGAGCCGTACTGCAGCCGCAGGAAGGGCTGCCAGGCCTGGCCGTAGGGGGCACCGGCCACGTGGCAGCGGGCGCACGAGTAGGAGCCCTGGGCCAGCGACTGGTTGTTGAACAGGATCTCGCCGAGCTTCAGCTCGTCCGCGCGGGACAGCCGGTTGGCGTTGACCGCCTCGACGTCACCGTTGGGCACCACGTCCTGGTTGGACTTCCGGACCTGGACCATGCGGTCGTAGAGGCCCGGGTCGATCGCCTTCACGAAGTCGTCGACCTGGGTGCGCAGCTCCTCGGGCTTGAGCTGCACCGACCACAGGTAGGCGATGACGTCGTCGACCTGCTGCGTGGTGAGGGGGCCGCCACCGGGCGTGCCCCAGGCCGCCATCGGCGTGCCGGGCCGGCCGTAGTTGAGGATGTAGCGGACCTGGTCCTCGTTGTACCGGTAGAGCACGTTGTTGAGCGCCGGGGCGTTCCACGAGACCTGGCCGACGAACTGGCCGTTCTGGTCGTTGATGATGAACGTGGTGACACCGCCGACGCCCGCGCCGCCGTGGCACGTGACGCACTGGGCGCCCGTCTCGTAGAGGGCGAGGCCGCGCTCGATGAACAGCTCGTTGTACATCTCGACCGCACCCTCCTGGCGGCCGGGCTCGGCGAGCCAGTACAGCGGGAGGGCGACGGCGATGATGGCCAGCAGGCCCAGGGCCGAGAAGAGCGCGAGGTTGAGCTTCTTGCCCTCGAGCTCCTCGTCGGAGAGGTACTGCTTGCGGTTCGGGGCCAGCTCGATCTCGGAGCCGATCTCCTTCTGGCCGGCGCGCAGGTTGGCGAAGAACCACACGACGAACCCGATCGCCACGATGGCGAGGATCACGAAGCCGAAGGCCCGTTGGGTCGATGTTGCGACGATCATCTGGTTCCCGTACGTCTCCTCGTGAACCGGCCCTGCCGGTCACCCTGCTCCCTCTGAGGCGGTCCGAGGACCGCGTCTGCCTGTTGGACCTGTTGCGTGACGGACCCGGACCGGGCCGTCAGTGACCGCCGCTCGCGGCGCCGATGCAGTGCGGACCCTCGGCCTCCTGGCCGGTGGTGTTCGTGCCGATCGCCGGACCCTGGATGACCTGGCCGGTGTTGACGATCAGGTTGCCGCCGGTGACCTCGGTGCCGAAGCGGTCCATGCCACGCGGGGCCGGGCCGCCCTTCTTCTCGCCGGCCTGGTTGTACTGCGAGCCGTGGCACGGGCACTCGAACCACTGCGAGCTGTTGCAGCTCGGCACGCGGCAGCCCAGGTGCGGGCACTTCTGGTACAGCACCACGAGTCCGGCCTTCATGGAGTTGAGGACGGCCGGGGCGTAGACCTGCTCGGCCTTCGGCAGCGCCGAGGACGGGTAGTTCGTGATCCAGAGACGACCCTCGGGCTTGTAGAGGAAGCCGTTGTTCTTGTCCACGTCGGCGCTCAGGTCGGTGACCTTGCCGAAGTTGATCTTGGAGCCGAACCCGGAGCTGCCCGACGGCCAGAGGAAGCCGATGATCGCCGTGCCGAAGGCCGCGATGGAGAGGCCCATCATGGCGATGACGCCGCGGTTGAGGAACTGGCGGCGGGTGACGTCGTAGGTCTCGGGGTCCGGCGGGACGAAGACCGCGGGCGTGGCGGCGGACACCGGCTCGAGGTCGCCGCCGCCCCGGCGCTCGAGCGCGACCGAGCGCTCGATCTCCTTGCCGGAGGGACCCTGCTCCACGAGCGCGGCCGACGCCTTGCGGGCGGCCTTGTCGCGTCGGATCGACTCCCGCGAGAGCGTCCCGGTGGCGGACTCCGCGTCGCGACGACGGACGGAACCCACCAGCGCGAACGCTGCCAGCACGACGATGACGACGACGGCGATGACGATGAAGAACCCGGACATGGTCAGCTCACCTCACATCACAGCTCGAAGAACACGCCGTCGATCCACGGCAGCGTGAAGTTGAAGCCGGGCCCCCGGAAGAAGGACCCGATGATCGCGATGACCGCCCAGAACATGAGGAACACCGTCATGAGGGAGACCGCGAACTTGCGGTCCTCCGGCTTGTTGGACGGGTTCTTGTCCATGTAGGGGGCGAGGATCAGGACGAAGATGCCCATGCCCGGGATGGTCACGCCGGCGACCATCGGGTGGAACATCGTCAAGAGCTCCTGGAGGCCCAGGAAGTACCAGGGCGCCTTCGAGGGGTTCGGCGTCTGGTTGACGTTCGCGAGCTCGAGCAGCGGCGCGTTGACGACCCAGGAGAAGATCAGCAGGAACGTGGTGCACACCAGGGCGGCCACGAACTCGACGATCAGCAGGTGCGGCCACACGTGGACCTTGTCCTGCGGCTTGGCCTTGACGTCCTGGATGGAGCCGGACTTCACCACCGTCAGCAGGCGCTGGGTGTGACC
>JAEXGP010000336.1 GCA_023450775.1 Actinomycetes bacterium
CGGTCGCCCACGCCATCGAGCACCGAGCGGAACGCCTCGATGACGGTGGCCGCCTCGGCGAAGGCCGGGGGATCGGCCTCCAGGTAGATGGTGGCGAGGTCGAAGAAGCGCATCAGGTAGTTGGTGAGCATCTCCGCGGCGGGGGTGGCGGCGACCTGGCGGCGCACCTGCATCATCTCGTTGAGCTCGACCTCGAGCTGGGCCCGGTCCTCGGCCGACATGGCGTCGAGGTCCATGCCGAGCGCCGCGGCGGCGGCCCGCAGGGGGTCGCCGGCGCCGGGAGCGCCCTCGGGCCCCGTACCGCCCGCGGCGGCCGGATCGTCCGCCCCGGCATCCTGGGGAGCCGATCGGGACACCGGTCGTTCGCCGTCGGGGGTCCACAGTGAGCTCATGGGGGCGTCTCCAGATCAGGGGGGGAAGGTGGCGGGCCGGGCCGGGCGCCGGGCCGTCCGCCGGGCGATGCTGACCCGGGCGGTGCCGGCTGGTACGCTACTTCGCACAACCGAGGCAAGTGGGCTCCCGCCCCTCCCGGCCACGACGACCTCACGGGCCACACCCGGAGATCGGCTCCAGTGCGCCGGGAACGTGACACACGAGACGCCCCTCCGGGGGCGCCTCGCGCGACCGGCGGGTGCCTGCAGGCATCCGCCCGTTCCGGTTTTCGGGGCGGGTCGCACCAGTCCACCCACGAAAGGAACTGCTGTTGAGCAGTGATCGGCCATAGCTGCCGCATCGAACGACGAGCCCCGCATCAACGACCGCATCCGCGCTCGTGAGGTCCGACTGATCGGACCGGACGGGGACCAGCTCGGCATCAAGCCGCTCCCAGAGGCGCTGGCCACGGCCAGGTCCCTGGACCTCGACCTGGTCGAGGTCGCGGCCGAGGCCAACCCGCCGGTGTGTCGGATCATGAACTTCACGAAGTTCAAGTACGAGGCGCAGCAACGGGCCAAGGAATCGCGCAAGAAGGCCACGAACATCACGGTCAAGGAGATGAAGTACCGCCCCAAGATCGGCGGCGGCGACTTCGACACCAAGACCCGCAAGGTCGCCCAGTTCCTGGGCGAGGGCCACAAGGTCAAGGTCACGATCATGTTCCGTGGCCGGGAGATGCAGCACCCCGAGCTGGGGCGTCGGATCCTCGACCGGGTCGCCGAGGAGGTCAGCCACCTCGGTCGGGTCGAGGTGATGCCCAAGCAGGACGGCCGCAACATGACCATGGTGCTCGGGCCCGACAAGAAGGCGCAGGCCGCGCACGCCAAGAAGGCCCAGGAGGCCGGCGACGAGGCGGACGAGGCGGCGCCTGCCGACTCCCCGGCTCCCGAGCCGACCGCCACCGAGACCGCGCCGACCGAGACCGCGCCGGCCCCGGAGCCCGCTCCGGAGCCCGCCGCCACCGAGGCCTGACACCACGCTCGCAGTCCCGCCGGCGGCACCGACCGTCGGCGGGGTCAGCGGCCGCCGGTGCCGACAGGGTCACCGGCCGGCCACGAGCACCACACCGCGAGCACAACCCGGCGAGCCCTGACACGACTCGACGCCAGACACTCGAAGGAAGCCACACCATGCCCAAGATGAAGACGCACTCCGGCGCCAAGAAGCGCTACAAGGTCACGGGGAGCGGCAAGATCCTGCGCCGCAACACCAACCTGAACCACATCCTCGAGAAGAAGTCCCCCTCGCGGAAGCGCCGCCTGGCCGGGACCACCGAGATCACCGGCGGCGACCGCAACCGGGCCCGCCGCCAGCTGGGCATCTGAGCCCGCACCCCCGCACGACCTGACCGACCCGCCGGTCCGTCGGATCCCGGGCACCGCACCGGATCCGTTGCAGGACCGAACCGCACGAAGGAGTTGACCGATGGCACGCGTCAAGCGAGGCGTCCACGCCAAGAAGAAGCACCGCGCCGTACTGAACAAGGCCAAGGGCTACTACGGCCACCGGAGCCGGACGTTCCGCGCCGCCAACGAGGCGGTCATGCACGCCGGGAACTACGCGTTCCGCGACCGGCGCGCCCGCAAGGGCGAGATGCGCAAGCTCTGGATCCAGCGCATCAACGCCGCGTGCCGCCAGGACGGCATCAGCTACAGCCGGTTCATCAACGGCCTGAAGCTGGCCGAGGTGGAGATCGACCGCAAGGCGCTCGCCGACATCGCCGTCCGCGACCCCCAGGCCTTCTCCGCGCTCGTCGAGGTCGCCAAGGCCGCGGCGGACGCCGCGCCTGCCGAGGCTGCCGCGGCCGAGGCCGCGGGCTGATCCCTGCCCCCGGTGTCGAGCACCACACCGACCGGACGGCCACGCTGACTGATCGGGACCCGAGCGGCGGACCCCGCCCGCGAGCGGGCCTGAGCCCGTCGAACCCTGCTCTGCAGGAGCTGCGGCGCCTCTCGAGGCGCCGCAGTGCGCGTACGGACTCGGGCACCTACCTGGTGGACGGGCCCGTGCTGCTGGGCGAGGCCGTCGCGGCGGGCGTCCCGGTGCGGACCGTGTTCGTCGAGCCCTCGGCCCGGCGCCACCCGTCGGTGGTGGCCGCCGCCGGGGCGGGCGCGGAGGTCCGCGACGTCGAGGAGGGCGTGCTCGCACGCGTGCTCGACGTCGTCACCCCGCAGGCGGTCGTCGCGGTGGCCGAGCAGTCCTCGACGGAGCTCGCCGACGTGCTGCGGTCGGCGGTCGAGCGGGCCCGGCCCGTCGTCGTGCTGGTGGAGCTGCAGGACCCCGGCAACGCCGGCACCCTCGTCCGGGTGGCCGAGGCCGCCGGCTGCGCGGGCGTCGTGCTGACCGAGCACTCCGTCGACCTCCACAACCCCAAGACCGTGCGGGCGACCGCCGGCGCGATGTTCCGGCTGCCGGTGGTCG
>JAEXGP010000146.1 GCA_023450775.1 Actinomycetes bacterium
CAGCTCCTACCGGCGGACCGTCCCGGCGTGGTCCTCGGCGGTCGGGCGGGCGACCAGGCGCGCACGGTGCGCCACGACGTCGATCTCGGAGCGCACCTCCTCGGTCGACGCCGGGGAGGTGGCGAGCATCGCCGCCGGTCGCACGGGCCGGCGCACCAGCTCGCCCGAGCAGTTCGGGCACACGCCGAGGAGCTCCTCGTCGGTGCAGCGGGCGCAGAACGTGCACTCGAACGTGCAGATCCGGGCGTCGAGGGCGTCGGGCGGCAGCGCCCGGCCGCAGTGCTCACAGGACGGTCGCAGCTCCAACATGGCTCCAGCGTCCGCGTCGCGTCCCACGGCGTCAACGACAAGATCCTGGAGGATCCTGCCAGGTGGTGGTGGCCCCTCGACGGGGTACGGGGGAACGGCGGGCCGGCCGAGCCATGTTCGGGTCCGGCAGGGCCTCGCGGCTACGGTTTGTGGCCGTGTCGTGCCGCCTCGGCCCACGCCCCTTCCTCTCCCATGCACCCCTTTCCTGCACTCCCTCGACCTGATCGCCCATGACTGACGCACCTGCACAGGACGACGCCCGTGACGTCGTCGTGATCGGCGCGGGCCCTGCGGGCCTGACCGCCGCCTACCAGCTCTCCAAGGACGGCGTGGCCGCCACGATCCTGGAGTCCGACGACATCGTCGGCGGCATCAGCCGCACGGCCGAGCGGGACGGCTGGCGCTTCGACATCGGCGGCCACCGGTTCTTCACCAAGGTCGCCCCGGTCGAGGCGATCTGGCACGAGATCCTCGAGGACGACGAGTTCCTGAAGCGGCCTCGCCTCAGCCGGATCTACTACCAGGGCAAGTACTACGACTACCCGATCAAGCCGCTGAACGCGCTGCGGAACCTGGGCTTCATCGAGGCGGTCCGCTGCACGCTCTCGTACCTCTGGGCCAAGATCCGCCCGCCGAAGGACCAGTCCACGCTCGAGGGCTACGTCGTCGCCGACTACGGGCGCCGCCTCTACGAGCACTTCTTCCGGACGTACAACATCAAGCTCTGGAACGTCGATCCGAAGTACCTGTCGAGCGACTTCGGCGCCCAGCGCATCAAGGGCATGTCGCTGTGGAGCGCGGTCTGGGAGCCCATCCGGACCCGCCTGTTCGGCAGCCGGGCGGACAAGGCCAAGCAGGTCACCAGCCTCATCGAGGAGTTCCAGTACCCCAAGTACGGGCCCGGGATGATGTGGGAGCGCTGCGCCGAGATCGTCACCGAGCGGGGCGCCGAGCTGGTCATGAACACCACGGTGACCACGATCAAGCGGGACCCCGAGGCCAAGCGCGCCACTGCGGTCGTCGCCCGCACGGCCGACGGCGAGACCGTCGAGCACCCGGCCGACGAGGTCATCTCGACCATGCCGTTCTCGTACCTGCTGAAGGCCATGGACCCGCCCCCGCCGGCCGAGGTCATCGCCGCGGCGGACCAGCTGCGGTTCCGGGACTTCCTGACGATCGCGCTGGTCGTGCCCGTCGAGTACGGCTTCCCCGACAACTGGATCTACATCCACGCCCCCGAGGTGCAGGTGGGGCGCATCCAGAACTTCGGCCAGTGGTCGCCCTACATGGTCAAGGACGGCCGCACGTGCCTGGGCCTCGAGTACTTCGTGTTCGAGGGAGAGGGCCTGTGGTCCAAGCCCGACGACGAGCTGATCGCGCTCGGCACCCACGAGCTGTCCGTGCTCGGGCTGGTCGACCCGTCCAAGGTCGAGAGCGGCTACGTGGTGCGGATGCCCAAGGCGTACCCGGTGTACGACGAGGACTACAAGGCCAACGTGGCCGTCCTGCGGAAGTGGTTGGAGGCCAACGTGCCGAACGTGCACCCGGTGGGGCGCAACGGCATGCACAAGTACAACAACCAGGACCACTCGATGCTCACGGCCATGCTGACCGTCGAGAACATCCTCGGCCGCGGCCCCCACGACATCTGGTCGGTCAACGTCGAGGAGGAGTACCACGAGGAGGGCACCGGCACGACCGGGTCCACCCAGGGCACCGGCCGCGACGCCCCCATCGTGCCCAACTCCGCCCCGCGCGCCCACTGAGCCCGCCCGCCCACTGAGCCCGCCCGCCCGCTGAGCTCGCACGCCCCCACCGGGCCGCGCAGCCCCGGCGCACTCGCGCCCGCGCATCGGGACGGGACCGTACGGGTCAGCCGCCCGCGGGTGCCGGCGGCGGGCCGTTGCGGGCCAGCTCGAGCAGCTGCGGCCCCATCCAGTCGCCGATCGTCGGCAGGTAGCTGTCCAGGAAGTGCAACCCGTCCTGGCGCTTGGCGGGATCGATCTCGCCGCCGGGCTGGGCCGCCAGCCAGGTCTGCAGGTCGATCACGGCGGTGACGCCGGGCCGCAACGAGGCCGCGTGGCGGATGATCTCGTTCAGCCGGTCGACACGGGCCGGCTCCGACTCGGGCAGGCCGGTGAAGCCCTGGTCCTGGCCCGCGTCGAAGTGCGGGTACGTCACGAGCGCCACCGTGGCGCCCTTGGAACCGAGCACGTCGATCGCCGACAGCAGCTCCCGCAGCAGGTAGTCGTCGATCTCGGGCTGGCCGATGTGGCGCCACCGGCTGTCGCCGGGCAGCTTCCGGTCCACGACCTCCCAGATGCCCGACGTGAGCACGACCACGTGCGGATCGCGCTCCGCGACCCACGCCGGGAACGAGGACGACCAGTCGCAGCGGGCGGGGAAGGCGTTGAAGTTGCGCAGGAACCGAAAGTCACCGCCCCGGGCGATCGGGCAGCCCAGCTGCGACACGTTCGAGGTCCGCACGTCGCTGCGGCCCTTGGCCCAGCCGGCCAGCCCGGTCGCGTAGTTGAAGGCCACCGAGTCGCCGGCGACCATCACGGTGGCCCGCTCGCCCGGGCCG
>JAEXGP010000035.1 GCA_023450775.1 Actinomycetes bacterium
GCCCCGTACGGAGGCGGGGCGTGCAGACCGCCGGGCGCACCCGGGGGCGGGGCGGGCTGACCGGGCGTCGTGGGGTCAGGTGACGACATGATGCTGGAGCACCTCCTGGCGGATGTCGGACAGGGCGCCGGCGAGGCGCACCAGCGCCTCCGCCGACTCGACGGGACCGTCCATGAGGACGCCGGCGACCTCTGCGGCGTCGCGACCGGAACGCTCGGCCACCACGCGGGCCAGCGCCTCGGGCGGTGCCTCACGAGGGACGCCCAGCCGGCCGGACAGCTCATTGCGGGCGTCGGCCCGCAGCACGTCGGCCGCACGCTGCGGCGTCCCCTTGCGTCGGAGCAGGTCGCCGACCGCGGCCACGAGCTCGGAGCCCGCGATCTCCACCGGCATCCGCTCGACGACCACGGGACCGAGCCGGCGCGACCGCCACCACGCGTAGATGAGGAAGGCCGCGACCAGCTGCACCAGCGCGAACTTCACGCCGGTCGGGAGCAGGTCGAGCGGGCTCCTCGACCCGTCGGGGGCCACACCTGCGGTGGGCGTGGCGTCGACGAACGCGATCGACGTGCCGGTGGTGGCGCCGTCGGGCGTCGGGCCGAGCAGCCGCAGCGCCATCGCGGCGTTGTCGAGCGGCTCGCCACCGTGCTCCTTGTCGGGCTGGAGCCGGGCGTTGGCCCAGAGGTAGGGCGATCCGAGCGTGACGACCGTGCCCTCGCCGACGCGCTCCTCCAGGACGTACGCACCCGAGATGTCGCCGTAGCAGCGACGTCCCTCCGGCCCCGCGCCACGCAGCGGCAGGACGTCCGAGAACGCGGTGTCGATCGGCCCGAGCCCGTCCAGCCGGGCGATGTCGCAGTCGCCCGGCCCGGTGGGCGCCGCCGGCGTGTCCGCGAGCGTCCTCGCGTCCACCCAGCGCGCGCCGACGAACGGGTCGTCCAGGACGTCGCCCTCGTCGTCGACCCGCTCGGCGCCGAGCACCACGGTCGCACCGGAGCGGGCTGCGTCCCGCACCGAGTCGTACTCCGGTGAGGTGAGCAGGTCGGGCTCGGGGACGACGAGGACCTGCCCGGCCGCCGGCGGCGACTCCTGGGCGTCCGCGGCCGAGGTGGCGCGGACCTCCGCGCCCCGCTCCCGGAGGAGGATCGCCAGCGCCCGGTAGCCGTCGGGCGCGGACGAGGAGGGGTCGAACGGCACGCTCGCGCGCTGCCGGCTGGAGAGCACGAGCACCAGCACGATCGCGGCGACGAGCAGGATCCCGCCGATCCAGACCCCGCGCCCTGCGCCCGCCCGGGTGGTCGCGGTCATCGCCGGCCCTCCGCTCCCGAGTCACGGCCGCCGGCCGCGCCGGCGGTCTCGGGGACCCGTTCCGCCCGGTCGGCGACGGCCTCGCCGCGAGTGGTCTCGACCACCTCCCGATCCACCCCGGTGACGTCGAACAGCGTGACGGGGTCGAAGCGGTCGTCGACCGGTGCCGCGAGCACGCGCTCGGCCGCGGCACGGAACCGGGCGTTCTCGTCGGGACCGGTCGGGACGTCCGCGTACCAGGGGAGCTCGAACAACAGGCAGGCGGTGTCGAACGGGTCGTGGGCCGTCGGCGTGGTCCGGTCCAGATCGCCCCGGAGCTCGCCGGTGGTGCGACCGGGCACGTCGGGCAGCTGCCGGCGGTCGACGAGCACTCGGACGAGGTTCCGGTAGCGGGCCCGGATGGCCTCCTTCCACTCCCCTGCCGCCTCGAGCCGCTCGGCGTCGGCCATCCACTCCTCCGCCCGCCGCCGGTGCTCCACCTCGGCGGGCGTCAGCGGCTCCTCCTGGGGGCGTCGTTCCCGGCGCGTCCGGTTCATCACGACCCACACCACGATGGCGACGAGCGCGACGACGGCCGCCAGGATGATGAGCCAGCCGAGCAGCGCGCCGATCCCGCCGCCGAACGTCGAGCCGCCGGTCGTCGGGTCGCCGGGCTCGAACAGCTTCGACAGCTGTTCCGCGATCCACTCGAGCGCCCGTTCCAACCACGACGGCGTGTAGTCGAACTCGGGCCGGGACATCACGTCGCGCACGTCGTCGCGGACCTGGTCGGCCTGCGCAGGGCCCTGTGGGTCGGGCTGCGCACCGGCCGCACCAGCGGCGCCCAGGACCAGGAGTGCCAGCACCAGGCCGACGACGGCGAGGGTGCGCAGGGCTCGCTCGGGGGCGCGCGCCCGGGGACGCTCAGGGGACCGCGGCCGGGGCCGCTCACGGAACGAGGCCACGGGCCACCTCCCGTCGGACCAGGTCGTAGCCCTCGACCCGGCACCGGAGGTCCACGTACGCCCGGGCGGCGATGCACGCGGTCAGCGGCATGGTCACCAGCAGCGTGAGCGAGGAGGCCTGGTCCAGCACGACCAGCCATCCCTCGGGCAGCCCCAGCATGGCCACGAGCGCCAGCGGGCCGAGTGCGAGCGCGAACCGGAGCACGATCGTGATCGCGAACCCGCCGAAGCACACGGCGAGCGCGGTGCCGTACGAGCCCCGTCCCAGGCGGACGCTGCGACCGATCGTGGCGAACGGCCCAGTGCGCTCGGCGCCCGCGACCGGGCCGGCGACGAAGAACAGCGCATCGACCAGGAAGAAGCCGACGCCACCGGCGCACGCGGCCGCGGACTTGGCGACGACCGCGACCACCACCACGATCGGCACCACCCACGCCCGACGGGCGACGGCGCCGACGACGGTGCCGAACGGGTCGTCGCGGCCGTCGAGCCACCCTTGGACGAGGTGGCCCGCCGCCATGCCCAGGAGGAACAGCGCGCAGGCCTCGAGCGCGAGCAGGAGGTAGGCCCATCCGACCGGTCCGGCGCCGGTGTCGAACAGCTGGAACTGCGAGGAGCTGTCGACCGACGTCGTGGTGCCCGCCGACAGCGCGATCCACAGGTCGAACAGCTGCACCGGCACGAACAGCACGGCGGTGAGGGCCACGAAACGCCGGAACCGGAACCGCAGCAGGTCGAACGAGCTGTCGAGCACGGCGCCCGCGCCGGCCACGCCGAGCCCGCGCAGCGGGTTCCCATCGAGGGCGGCAGCGGGGTCGTCAGCGGTGCGGGTGCGGTCGCCCATCCGGAGGCCGGCCACGTCGCTCGCCGTCACGGACGCCCGCCGAGGCCGGGGCGCGTCGCCGCGTGCGACGGCCACGCCGGTGGAGCGGGAGGCGCCGTCGGGC
>JAEXGP010000093.1 GCA_023450775.1 Actinomycetes bacterium
ATCGCGCAACAGAACGGGTGTCAGTGCACCGCGGAGGTCAGAACTCGGTGTCGGACCGGAGCGCGCCCAACGCGTCGGCGACGCCGTCCAGCACCGCGCCGTCGCGGATCAGCACGTTGACGTCGCCGACCAGCTTGAGCCGGCCCTGCATGAAGGCGGCCTGCGCCGACAGGTCGCCCTTGGCGATGTCGGCCGCAGTGTCGTAGTCGAGCTGGAACGACACCGGCGCGTCGGTGGACCCGGTGGCCACCGAGGTGGTGCCGTGGTCGAAGCGGATCGTGTAGCCGACCTTGCCCGACGGGGCGCCCGTCACCTCGTAGGCGATCGCCAGATCCAGGTCCGCGGTTCGCTCCGACAGCTCGCCGCTCGCCGCCAGCGCTTCGCCGGCTCGGTCCAACCACTCGTCGCTCAGGTAGGCCACCACGGCCCGACAACCTACCCGCCGCACGGGACGGGCCGTCCTGACAGACTCCCGTCATGACCGCACCGAACCCGCAGGACGAGGCCCGCCACACCCCCGACGACACCGAGCTGTGGAACGAGTCCTACTACCTGGACTGGTTCGCGGAGGACCTGTCGGTCGGCGGCTACGTGCGAATCGGCTTCTACCCGAACCTCGGGAAGGTCTGGTACTGGGCGTGCCTGGTGGGTCCCGACCGGCCGCTCGTCACCGTGATCGAGCACGACATCCCCATGCCGACGTCGCCGTCGTCGCTCGAGGTCCGCTCCGAGGGCCTGTGGGCCGACCACGTGGTCGAGACGCCGAACGAGCACATGTCGATCAACCTGGAGGCGTTCGGCCTGCAGCTCGACGACCCGGCCGAGGTGTACCACGCCGATCCGAGGGGCACGCGGGTGCCGTTCGGCTTCGAGCTCGACTTCCACACCGACCGGGCCGCCTACCTGTGGCCGCCGGTCACGCCCCGCTACGAGATCCCGTGCCGGGTGGAGGGCTTCGTGCTCATCGGCGACCAGCGCATCGAGGTCGACGGTTGGGGGCAGCGCGACCACTCGTGGGGCGCGGCGCGCGACTGGTGGACCAACCAGTGGTCGTGGACGGCCGGACGGCTGGAGGACGGCACCCGCTGGCACTCGGCGGGCGGCTTCTTCCCCGACGCCGACTGGGGCGTGGCCTACCGCCTGGACCCGGGCTCGTCGGAGTTCGTCGAGGGCGACACGGTGGTGCTCGACGTGACCGAGGGCCGCGAGCGCCTGCCCACCCGGACCGGCACGAAGATCGTCGACCTGGACCTGGAGTTCGAGCCGGTGGCGTTCTCGCCGGTCCTGCTCGTCCACCCCGACGGACGCGCCGCCCGCTTCCCCCGGGCCATGGCACGGGTCACCACGTCCGACGGTCGAACGGGCGGCGCCTGGATCGAGTGGAACCAGCCCCCGACCGGCACGAGGCTCCCGGAGCGCGCGACGGGCTGAGCTCGTCGAGGGTCCGTCCGGGCGGCGCGCAGGTCACGAGTCCGGGCGGTCGGGGAGCGCTCCGATGGGATCGCCGCCGCCGTGCACGACCAGGTTGGCGCCGGCGATGTTCGACGCCAGCGGCGACGCCAGGAAGAGGCAGGCGTCGCCGACGTCCTCCGGGGTGCTCATCCGGCCCATCGGGATGCCGCGCTCGAGCTCGGCGATGCGATCGGCGTCGTCGCCGTAGTGCTGGTGGAAGATCTCCGGCGTGCCGATGATCCCGGCGGTGACCTGGTTGACCCGGACCTTCGGGGCGAACTCGACCGCGAGCGACTGGGTGAGGCTGGTCAGCCCGGCCTTCGCCGCCCCGTACGCGGCCACGCCCGGCGCGGGGCTCAAGCCGTTGACCGAGCCGATGTTGATGATCGAGCCGCCGTGTTCCTGGCCCTGCATGGCGTCGTTGGCCTGCTGCGCGACCAGGAGCGGGGCGACCAGGTTCAGGGTGATGATCGAGGTGAGGAAGCGCGGCGAGGTCCCGGCGACGAAGGCCGGCGGGGTGCCGCCGGCGTTGTTGACGAGGACGTCGAGCGAGCCGAAGGTCTCGCGAGTGGCGGCGATGAGCGAGGCGATCTGCTCCACGTCCCGCACGTCCGCGGCGAAGAACGACGCCGTGCGTCCATCGGTGGACGGCAGCTGGTCCGGCTCGTTCCGGCCGCACACCATCACGTCGGCCCCGTGGCCGAGGAAGGTCTCGGCGATGCCCCGTCCCACGCCCTTGGTGCCGCCGGTGACCAGCACCGTCCGTCCCGTCATGTCCAACCGGTCGTTCATGGTCGGAGGTTGTAGTCCATGGCGGCGCGGCGTCGGTCCGGATCGGACCTGAACACGAGCCCGTGCGATCACGATCCGATCGTTCGGGGCGTCACGGCGGCCCTCGCAGCCGTCGCACCTGGCCCAAAAATGAAGCGGTTGCGGTGGCGAAGTGCCGACCGCAACCGATCCATCTCCCCACGGAGCCGGGGTAGCCGCCCCGTTCTCCCTCCCGGTTCCCACCGAACCGAAGAGCTGTCGATGACGGTACGGGCGGACGGGGTGCCGGGACCAGAGGGAGATGTACCCAAGGCGGTCCCGGTCGGCCGTCGGCCCGACCGGCAGCTCAGGAACCGGAGGACTACTGGCAGTCCTTCGCGAAGTACGCCGAGATGGCGTCGCTGGCCGCCTTGTACTCGGGGTCGTTGACGTCCGCGTCGGTCAGGTTGCCGTCGCGGGCGGCGATCTCGCCGAACTTGGCGGCCACCACGTCGGCGTCGTCCTGCAGATCCGCGGGGAGCTCGGCCTTGAGCTGCTCGGCCGCGGCCTGCGAGCGCTTCGCGCCCTCGCCGCCCTGCAGCACGCCCTGCACCAGGTTGGTGAACTTGGCCGCGGCGCTCAAGCAGCTGCCGACCGGCCCCGCCACGTTGCCCATGTCGGGGATCGTCGTGACGGCGTTCGGGTCCGTCGTGGTGGTCGTCGACGTCGAGCTGGGGGAGTCGGCCTCGACCGTCGAGCCGTCGTCGCTGCACGCCGCGAGGGCGGGGACGACGGCGAGGAGCACGACCAGGCCGGCGGCGGCCAGCCGGCACGGACGACGGGCGCCGGGAGCAGAGGGAGAGATCTGGGTCATCGAGCGGCGATCGTACCGACCGCCCGGCCCGCGCCGACCATCGGCCCTCGCGCCTTCTGTGATGCGTCTCCGGGTGAAAAGCCCCGGAACAGCATCACAGAACGGCGTCGGCGGTCAGGCCGGCGGTGGGTGCTCGACGACCGTCTCGATGCCGCCGCGCACGTTCTGCGTCAGTCGCACGCGCACGTCGGCGAGCCCGGGTCCGAGCGCCGTGATCGTGTCGTGCAGCTCGAGCACCAGGTGCTCGGCGAAGATCCGTCGGTCCCGGAACGTCGTCAGCCAGAGCTTGAGCGACTTGGACTCGATCGCCTGGCTGACCGCCGTGTAGGCGATCTCGGCGGAGTAGATGTCGGGCTGTATGCCGTCGACGGCGGGGCAGAGCGCCTGGAGCTCGTCGGTGCGGAACGTGATCCGCACCGGGCGCTCGACCGGGAACACGTCGAGCCGGCCGTACTCCTCGACCTCGACGTGCCGGCCGAGCATCGGCTCGGGTTGCCCGGACGGATCCGACATGACGGCCACTCCCTCCGTTGCTCAGCGGCTCTGTGATGCTGCATGCCGGGAAAACCCGGTCGGGAGCATCACAGAGCTGGCGGCGTCGGGCTCAGCCGACCTTCTTCTGGCCGAGACGGCGCAGGTTGACCAGCTTCGACTTGGCGTAGTCCCGGTTCATCATGGCGATGAAGTCGATCGAGATCTCCTTGGGGCACGCCTCCTGGCACTCCCCGTAGTTGGTGCAGGAGCCGAAGAACTCCTCCATCGTCTCGACCATGGACTCGGTGCGGTCGTAGCGCTCCGCCTGGCCCTGCGGCAGCAGGTTCAGGTGGTTGATCTTGGCCGCCGTGAACAGGTTGGCCGCCGAGTTCGGACACGCCGCCACGCAGGCGCCGCAGCCGATGCACGCCGCCGCGTCCATGGCCGCGTCCGCGGCCTCCTTGGGCACGGGGATCTCGTTGGCGTCGGGGGCCGCACCGGTGTTGACGGTGATGTAGCCGCCGGCCTCGACGATGCGGTCGAACGCCGCCCGGTTCACGACCAGGTCCTTGATGATCGGGAAGCCCGCGGCGCGCCACGGCTCGATCGTGATCTCGTCGCCGTCGGCGAACTTCCGCATGTGCAGCTGGCAGGTCGCCGTGCCCTTCTGCGGACCGTGGGCCTGACCGTTGATCATCAGGCCGCACGTGCCGCAGATGCCTTCGCGGCAGTCGTGGTCGAACGAGATGGGCTCCTCACCGCTGGTGATGAGGTCCTCGTTGACGTAGTCGAGCATCTCGAGGAACGACGCGTCGTCGGCGACGGTCGTCGTGTACTCCTCGAAGTGGCCGTGCACGTCGGGGCCCGGCTGGCGCCAGACCTTCAGCTTCAGGTTGAGCATCTTCCCGTGGGCCGTCTCGGGCACGCCGCCGGCCACGGTGGGGGAGTCGTTGGTGGTGTCGGTCACGTCCTCGTCTCCCTCTGGCTCACTTGTAGCTGCGCTGGGTCAGCGCCACGTTCTCGAACACCAGGTCCTCCTTGTGGAGGATGGCGTCGTGCTGGATGTCGGGGCCGCCGTACTCCCAGGCCGCGACGTAGGCGAAGTTCTCGTCGTCGCGCTTGGCCTCGCCGTCCTCGGTCTGGTGCTCCTCGCGGAAGTGACCGCCGCACGACTCCTCGCGGTGGAGGGCGTCGCGCACCTTCAGCTCGGCCATCTCCATGAAGTCCGCGACCCGCAGCGCCTTCTCGAGCGACTGGTTCCAGCCGTTCGGGTCGCCGGGGATGCGGACGTTCTTCCAGAACTCCTCGCGCAGCGGCGGGATCTCGGACAGCGCCTTCTCGAGGCCCGCCTTGTTCCGGCTCATGCCGCAGTAGTCCCAGACGATCTTGCCGAGCTCACGGTGGTAGTGGTCGACGGTCGCCGTGCCCTTGACGGCGACCAGCTGGTCGATCCGGTCCTGGCCCTCGGCGACCGCCTGCGTGAAGGCCGGCTCGTCGGTGGCCATGGGTGAGGTGCCGAGGAGGCCGGCCAGGTAGCCGGCGACCGTGGACGGGCCCACGAAGTAGCCGTCGGCCAGACCCTGCATGAGCGCCGAGGCGCCCAGGCGGTTGGCGCCGTGATCGGAGAAGTTGGCCTCGCCCAGGGCGAACAGGCCCGGGATCGTGGTCTGCAGGTTGTAGTCCACCCACAGGCCGCCCATCGTGTAGTGGGTGGCGGGGTAGATGCGCATGGGCACCTTGTACGGATCCTCACCGGTGATCCGCTCGTACATGTCGAACAGGTTCCCGTAGCGGGCCCGGATGGTGTCCTCGCCGAAGCGCTGGATGGCGTCCGCGAAGTCCAGGTACACGCCGTTCTTGAGCGGACCCACGCCGCGGCCCTCGTCGACCACGGTCTTGGCGTTGCGGGAGGCGACGTCGCGGGGGACGAGGTTGCCGAACGCCGGGTACTTGCGCTCCAGGTAGTAGTCGCGCTCGCTCTCGGGGATGTCCGCCGCGGCGCGACCGTCGTCGAACGACTTCGGCACCCAGATGCGGCCGTCGTTGCGCAGCGACTCGGACATGAGCGTGAGCTTCGACTGGAACTCGTCGGCCGGCGGGATGCAGGTCGGGTGGATCTGCGTGAAGCACGGGTTGGCGAACGCCGCGCCCTTCTTGTGCGCCCGCCAGGTGGCCGTGACGTTGCAGGCCTTGGCGTTGGTCGACAGGAAGTAGACGTTGCCGTAGCCGCCGGTGCAGAGCAGGACCGCGTGGGCGCTGAACGCCTTGACCTCACCGGTCAGCAGGTCACGACAGGTGATGCCCTGCGCCCGACCGTCGTGCAGCACGACGTCCTGCATCTCCATGCGGTTGTAGAGCTTGACCGTGCCCAGGTGGATCTGGCGGGCGAGCGCCTGGTAGGCGCCGAGCAGCAGCTGCTGACCCGTCTGGCCCCGGGCGTAGAACGTGCGGGCCACCTGCGCACCGCCGAACGAGCGGTTGTCGAGCAGGCCGCCGTACTCGCGGGCGAAGGGCACGCCCTGGGCCGTGCACTGGTCGATGATGTTGACCGACACCTCGGCCAGACGGTGCACGTTGGCCTCACGGGAGCGGTAGTCGCCGCCCTTGATCGTGTCGTAGAAGAGGCGGTGCACCGAGTCGCCGTCGTTGCGGTAGTTCTTGGCGGCGTTGATGCCGCCCTGCGCCGCGATCGAGTGCGCACGGCGGGGCGAGTCGTGGAAGGTGAAGACCTTCACGTTGTAACCGAGCTCGCCGAGCGTGGCGGCGGCCGCGGCGCCGGCCAGGCCGGTGCCCACGACGATGACGTCGAACTTCCGCCGGTTGGACGGGTTGACGAGCTTCAGGTCGAACTTGTGGTTCGTCCACTTGTCGGCGATCGGACCCTGGGGGATCTGCGCGTCGAGGGTGATGGTCACGGTGGTTCCTCTCTCCGCGTTCAGTTCGAGACGACGCCGGCCTGGATGGCCACGACGAAGGCGCAGTTCATGCCGATGGTGACGGTGACGAACCCGGCGGCGAAGGCCTTGCGGACGCCGTTGTAACGGGGGCTGTTGATGCCCATCGACTGGAACATCGACCAGGCGCCGTGGAAGAGGTGGATGCCCAGGGCGATGTTGCCGACCAGGTAGATGATCGCCACCGGCCACTGCTCGAGGCTGGCGACGAGGTTGTCGTAGGCGGCGCCGCGGACGAAGTCGGGGTTGACCCAGCCCCAGGTCAGGTCCGCCAGGTGGAAGAGCAGGTAGAGCAGGACGATCACGCCGGTCCAGCGCATGGTGCGGGCGGCGAAGTTGGCGGCGATGTAGTCCCGTGGCGACTGGTAGCGGATGGGGCGGGAGCGCCGGTTCATGGCGGTCAGCTGGGCCGCCGCGATGATGTGCAGGGCGAACATCACGATCAGCCCGATGCGCAGCGCCCACAGCGCCCAGGTGTGCGGGATGATCGGCGAGAAGAGCGACCGCAGGCCCTCGGCGTAGTGGTCGAACTCCGTCCGGCCGAGGAACATCTTCAGGTTGCCGAACATGTGGGCGAAGACGAAGCCCATCAGTCCGATGCCCGTCAGGGCCATGACCCACTTCTTGCCGACGGCCGACCGCCAGAAGTCGATCAGCAGGTTCCTGTTGGACCTGTGCGTCCCGTTGACGTCGGGGGCGTCCGCGCCCTGTCGACGCTCCATGGCCTGGGTCATGCCCGTGCTCTCCTGAACGGCGGGTCACCGACACGAGTTCGGTTCGATCGAAACCTACCTGCCGCGATGAGAGCACTCACAAACGGTCGCCGTGTTGCAGGGATGGC
>JAEXGP010000114.1 GCA_023450775.1 Actinomycetes bacterium
ATGGACGCCAGGACCGGCGAACCCCTCCGCCCGGTGGGCGATGACTGATCGTCCGCTGCTGTTCCTGGACGTCGACGGGACGCTCCTGCCCTTCGGCGGCTCCGCCGGGCCGTCGGAGGTCGGCGCCAACCCGCTGCTGGCCGGTCTGGACGCCGGCCACGGCCCCCGGCTCGCCGCGTTGCCGTGCGATCTCGTGTGGGCCACCACCTGGATGCACGACGCCAACGAGGTGCTAGCGCCGCGGTTCGGCCTGCCTCCGCTGCCCGTCGTCGACTGGCCGGACGACGACGAGGACGACGGTGGCCGACTGCACTGGAAGACGCGGCGGCTCGTCGAATGGGCCGCGCGGGACGCCGGTTCGTCTGGCTGGACGACGAGATCACCGACGCCGACCGGAGGTGGGTGGCGGGGAACCACGACGCGCCGGCACTCCTGCACCGCGTCGAGGCGCGCCGCGGCCTCACCGACGCGGACCACCGGCTCGTCGCGCGATGGCTGAGCGGATAGACCGGTCATCCTGTCCCCAGCCCGCCTGTCATGCTCGAACCGATGACCACCGAGCGTCCCCACGGCCCGCGTCGCCGCCTCCCACGCGTCCTGCTGATCGTCGGCGTCCTCGCGGCGCTCGCCGCCGGTGCGGCGGTCGTGGTGCCGCTGGTGCGGCCACCAGGCCCGCGACCGGACTTCCAGCTCCCGGTGGCCTGCGGCGAGACGTGGCGGCTGTCCACCTATCCGGGGCACGACGACTACGACGTCGACTTCTTCCCGACTTCTGGGGACGCGTGGGGACGGCCGGTGCTCGCCTCCGCCGACGGCACCGTCACGGTGGCGGGGATCAACGGCTCGCTGGGCGGCCGTACCCCGCAGGATCCGGACGGGCCGCGGGGGCGCGGCGGCGGTTACTGGGTCAAGATCGACCACGGTGGCAAATGGGAGACGCAGTACCTGCACCTGCTCGAACCGCCGTCGGTGCAGGCCGGTCAGCGGGTGGCCCGTGGCGATCAGCTCGGACGGGTCGGCAGCACCGGGAACTCCGGCGCCCCGCACCTGCACTACGAGCAGCGCCGGGGCTGGGAGAAGGTGGAGGCATACTTCGACGGCGTGCCGTCCGGGATCACGTCCGACGACCGCGAGTACTCGGTGCGGCTGACGAGCGCGAACTGCCGGCCGACGCGCCCGTGACCGGGACCGTCAGCGTTCGTCGGTGGACGATCCGGCACGCCGGGCCTTTCCGATCAGGCCGAGGTGGGTGTGCTCGAACCCCTCGGTCGTCTTGAGGCCGTAGCCCAGGGCGCGGTCGACGGCGATGTGGAACGCCCACGCGACGGCCAGGACCCCCAGCCAGTCGATCCGGTCGCCGGACGCGGCCGCCGCCACTGCCACCGCGCCGAGCGCCGCCGGCAGCGTGTACGAGTGCGCCACGTTGTAGCAGACGGCGCCGACGCGCGGCCCGCGCAGGTAGCCGAGCATGGACAGGTCGAAGACGAGGAAGAGGGCGAGCAGCGACCACCACGGGTACCCGGCCGCGACGGTCACGACGACGGCGAGGGCCGCGACGGCGACGGCCTCCACGCGCTGCGCCGCGACCGGGTTCAGCTGCGGCATCTCCCACCTCGATGTCTGTCAGTGGCCCTTGCGCAAGGCCCGAGCACCCCGGTGGCCGGGGTGGTCGGAGGCAGCCGGCCCGTGCCGCCACCAGCTCTGACAGGGTACGCGGCGGAGGCCGTGCGCCGGCGGCCACCGCGACGGTCAGCCGCCGAAGCGTTGCCGCAACTGGTACTTCAGCACCTTGCCGGTGCCGCCGCGGGGCAGCGCGTCGAGGCGGTGGATGCGGGCGGGGACCTGGTGCGGCTCCAGCCGCTCGGCGAGGAACGCGGCGAGCGTCGCGTCGTCCAGGGCCGGGTCGGCCGCCACGACGGCGGCGACGATCTCGCCGTGCTCCGGGTCGGGCAGCGCGACGACTGTGGCCTCGCGTACCGACGGGTGGTCGTAGAGCGCGGCCTCGACCTCCAGCGACGACACGAGCTTCCCGTCGGTGGTGATGACGTCGGTCATCCGGTCGAACAGGAACAGCTCACCGTCGGCGGTGGCGCGTCCGAGGTCGCGGGTGCGGGTCCACCCGCCGGCGTGCACGCGGGCGTTGAGCGCCTGGTCGAGGTACAGCCGCTTGGGCGCCTCGCAGCGCAGCCACACCTCGCCGAGTTCGCCCGGCGGCAGCGTCTCGCCCTGCGGGTCGACGACGCGCATCTCGGTGCCGCGTCCGGGGCGTCCCAGCCACATCGGCCGGTCCGGGTCGACGTTGCCCAGGATGATCGCCGGCACCGCCTCGGACTGCGCGTAGGCGTTGGCGATGGTGGCGTTCGGCATGGCCGCGAGGAGGTCGCGGGCGATGCGCGGCGGCATGATCGCCGACGCGTTGCCGATGGTCTTGACCGAGCCGAGGTCGTAGCGGTCCTGCGGGCGGATGGCGGCGAGCCGGATCGCGGTCCACGGGGTGAGGATGAGCGTCGCGCAGCCGTGCGTGGCGAGCAGGCGGGCGATCTCCTCCGGGTCGTCCGGTGAGCACACGATCAGCGGTGACGGCGTCGTGGTGGCCAGCACCGCGACAGTCGTCGCGCTCGACGTGGTGCCCAGCGGCATCGGCGCGAGCAGCGGTGCGG